>SKTQ01000057.1 GCA_007122505.1 Bacteroidales bacterium
GACACGGGGGAAAATGAAAAACTCCCTGACCATGCCGGAAACAGAAGTAAAACAACGCATTGAGTCGGGTGAACCTTTCGTTATACGCATCAAAACCCCTGAAGAGGAAGAGGTGATCGTAAACGACCTGATTAGAGGAACTGTAAGGGTGAGCAGCCATTTGCTCGACGACAAGGTATTATTCAAAAGCGATGGCATGCCAACCTACCATTTGGCTAATGTGGTGGATGACTACCTGATGAAAATCACCCATGTTATCCGGGGAGAGGAATGGTTGCCTTCGGCTCCGTTGCACGTTTTGCTGTACCGCTATCTTGGCTGGTCCGAAAACATGCCGGCCTTTGCCCACCTTCCGCTGCTGCTGAAGCCCGACGGACATGGCAAACTAAGCAAAAGAGACGGCGACAAGCTCGGCTTTCCTGTTTTCCCATTGCAATGGACTGACCCTGAATCAGGCAGCATATCCCGTGGCTACAGGGAAGATGGCTATTTCCCGGAAGCCTTTATCAACATCCTCGCTTTGCTCGGATGGAACCCGGGCACCGACAAGGAATTATTCAGTATGCAGGAGCTCATCGATGCTTTTTCACTGGAAAGAGTTGGAAAAGCAGGCGCACGTTTTGATCCTGAAAAAGCACGGTGGTTCAACCATCAGTATCTGCAAAATAAACCGCTCACAGAAATTGTGGCCGGATTTGAAAAAATCGTTCAGAAAAAGGGACATCAGGCCGGCCGGGAAACACTGCATCAGATTGTTGCAATGGTTCGGGAAAGGGCTGATTTCATACATGAATTGTGGGAACAATCTGATTTCTTTTTTGAAGCACCCGGTACTTACGAGCCGGGCTTTGCAAAGAAGAAATGGAAAGGAGAAACATCAGCTCTGTTGAGTAAGCTGGCCCTGAAGCTGGAAACAATAGACCGGTTTGATGTGGAGGCCATTGACGGGGTCATTCATTCTTTCATGGAAGAAAATGAGCTGAACCCCGGAAAACTGATGCCCGGGTTGCGACTGGCCCTTGTTGGTGCCGGCCGCGGACCCGATGTGAAAGAGATCATGGCAGTTATCGGGAAAGAAGAGGTGATTGATCGCATTAAAAAGGCAGTAAATACCTTACCGGCAGAAAGCTGATCCTCGCTGAGGCTCAGGAAACATTGGCGGCAAATGTCATAAGATCAGATAAGCCCCTTTTATTCCTTGTGCTCAAACACATAAGAGATGTAGGCCTCCAGGTCATCATACCACTCAACACCATATTTGCGTATCAACGCATCTTTGAGAAAACGATATACCCTTACACCGGCCTTTTTCCCTTTTACCCGTGCGCAATCACACAACGGCCAGCGATGATAGTTGAGGGCCTCATAGTGGGGATATTTTTTAATGCGGATGGGATACAAATGACAGGAAATTGGTTTTTGAAAATCAATCAGGCCTTGCTCCCACGCCTTTTCAATGGCGCATTTTGCGATTCCTGCATCATCAAAAAAAACATATGCACATTGCCTGCCTTCAACCAGTGGTGTAGTCAGCTCACCTTCTTCATCTTGCACCCAATAACCTTGCTTATCGATGGCAGCCAAACCTTCAGGGATCATATAAGGGATAAGCTGTGAAGCAATACGGGCCAGGATCAGTGTTTCTTCCCCGGTCAAAGGTGCACCGGCATCACCCTCTACACAACAACCACCCTTGCAAACAGGCAGGTCGCATACAAATTGTTCTTCATATAATTCATCGGAAAGAATACAGTCACCAAGTATAATCATAACATCTGCCATTCATAGACCGGACAGTTGATTATCCGCATCTGATAAAAAAATTACAGACTAAAGCCTAAGGGTCATAAAAAACCCGATGGCGTCAACCTGAGACGGCCCCGCTACCCATACCCCTTTTTTTCAGAAAAACATACACATATATGCTGAAAACAACAGATGTTATAAGCTGCAAAAGCAAGGGTGTTCCAACCAGCGGTTCTTCCGGCAATACGGTAATAAGTGCCAGGTATTTCAGTCCGTAATACAATATTTTGCTTATCCAGATTGCGGAAAAGATGGCGATCAGGGGTTGAACGATCCTCACCAGCCTGAAAAATATAAAAGCCATCGCTGCCAGCTCAATGGCAATCAGAGCGGATTTGACCAATACCGGGTGGGCTGATATGAGAAAGGAAAACAAAGGTAAGGTAAACGCCAGTATGTATGCATTTTCCCGCCTGGTATGCATCATGGCAAGGATCACCATGATTCGCATGGGTTCAAGCATATACAGCTTGATGCTTAGCATGTGAGACAAGGTGGGTATGAAATAGATAAATGCCAGTGCAAAGACATCAAACAGAATGGCCCGGATGTTTGCCGTACCGGAATACCCGGCGATATTTGCTGGTTGCGTGTTCATAAGATGATCTTTTTCTTAAACTCATTATAAATAAGCCTTTTCGGCCTATAATTCGACATCAAAAATAATAAAAAGAACCCTAAAGTGATATATTTGTAGCTGCATATTTTGCCAATGCCGCAACGGTTAATTCAATAAAATTGGTTTTTATAATGTCGTTGGTGAAATGGTTTAGATAAAACAACAAAAGACTGAATCAAAATGGATCGAAGGCAATTTTTAAGAAAGGGTTTTGTTTTTTCCGCACTGAGTAGTTTATATGCCGGCACCATAGGCCGGATTCCGGGCTTTGCCATGTCGGCCTCTGACGATTACGACCTGGTGGCTGTCCGGGGTGGTGAGCCTGTGGAGATGTACCGTC
>SKTQ01000013.1 GCA_007122505.1 Bacteroidales bacterium
CAACCTGAGCCCGTACACATGCTGCCCGACACCATCCAGGTAAGAGAAAACTGGGACATCGAACGCCCATGGGTTATCCGATAAAAAACCCGGCCTGCCTTTCGACAGACCGGGAAACCAAAACAACTAATTACAGGATTATGAAAAGACTTATGAAAATAGGCGACGGAAGCGGCTGATTATTTGATTCGGTTGAAAATTTCTGAAATCTCCGCGGGAATTTCATCTTCCTTCTCGGGCTTCATCAGAGGTGTAATGTCGAATATACGGCTGGCAGCGTGGCCATTGAATTCGGCACCAAGATCAAACGGAGCAGGTTCTTCTTTTTCTTCTGTAATGCTCATGGTAAAGGTGCGACCCAAAGCATCGCGAAATGAAAGTGTACGTTGCTTGGAACCGGCAGTTACAAAAGTTGCAGTGAAAAGGATCAGGGCGGCGGTGATGAGGATTCTTGTTTTCATGTTTCAGAGGGTTTTATTTGTTCATGTTTGTTTTTGTCAGCTTCACCCAATGTTTATCCAACAACGTGCCAAATGTTATTAAAGCTTGATATTCTGTGTTTTATGTCTGGCGATGGTTGTTTAACATACCGGAACATGTCCGCCAACGTACACTTTGTATTCGTTAACGGACGCTTCTGTAACAAAAGCTGCTAAACGGTAAATTTCCCGGCCAGATGATCCGGAAAGCCTGTATGCCGGTATCCGCCGATTGAATAACTTGCAGAACATAAAAGACCAGGTTCGGGGCAACGCCATTATTTATTCATTAATTTTGGGAATCGTGGTACCTGAACTGCCAAATGTTAGCTGACAGGGAAAGCAGATGTCCATGAACGTACATAATTCAGGAAAAAAAAGCCGGAATGCCCGAAAAAGAAATCTGGTCATTGTGTAACACATTAAAAACATGAATCTTGTACTGTGTGGTATATGATTTGGGATTCATTTATTGAAGATCATGTGATCTTTTTGAATATTGCGCTTTATGCTTAAGAACTTTTTTCTTGTTGCCATCAGGAACTTTGTTCGTCAACGGCTGAGTACGCTGATCAACATTTTCGGGCTTGCCATCGGTTTGTGCTGCAGCATGTTTATTGGCATGTATGCGATTGATGAATTCGGCTACGACCGTTTTCACGAAAATGCGGATCGGATATACCGTTTCAATAACCGGCTTGGTGCCTATAACGAACTGATTCCCCTTGGCCCCTATTTGCTTGACAGCCATATCAGGGGAAATGTTCCCGGCATGGAAGACATAACACGCATAAGGCCGGGCGATGTGATGCACCTATGGATGACCGACAAAGAACAGATCCACGTAGGTGAAGATATCATGCTGGTTGACACGAACTTTTTCTCCTTTTTTTCTTTCCCGCTCATTGAAGGTCAGGCCCACCAGGTATTGGAAGACCCCGGCAGCATGGTTATTTCCCGCTCTGCCGCAAAAAAACTGTTCGGAGATAATGATCCTGTTGGACATACCTTGTACCTGCTGGGTGAGCATCCGGTTCATATTACCGGTGTAATGGAAGATTTTCCGCGCCAAAGCCACTTTTCCGCTTCATACATTATCAACCATGAAATCTCCAGGCGTTTCTTGCCGGATTTTATCTTTAACCATTGGGGAAGCTTCGGGTATTATTATTACGTGCTTTTGGAACAAGATGCTGAACCGGGGCAGGTGACAGAAACAATCAACATGATTTTTCAGGAGGCCGCCGAAACCATGTCAGCAGAAACGGTTTTTGGTCTGCAGCCCCTGCTTGACATACGTCTTCGATCGGAACGCATCGCCTGGGACATCAGCACACATGGCAATTATAGCCTGTTGATGGGGTTGATTGCCATTGCCGTCATTATCCTTCTGATTGCATCTGTTAATTATGTCAATCTATATACGGCCCAGTCGGCCGGCAGAAAAAAGGAAGTAGGGGTCAGGAAGGTGATGGGGGCCACGCATAGGCAGATATTCTGGCAGAGCATGGTGGAATCACTGGTAACGGTTCTTGTCTCTTTTCTTGTCGCCATGGTGCTTGTGGAGATATTGACCCCGCTTGTTCAGCAACTGAGTGGCAAGCCCCTGCATATTACCATGCTTTTTTCCCGCCATGCACTGCTTTGGTTGATGCTGGTGCTGACAGTGGTGACATTTTTGGCCGGATTTTATCCTGCCTTTGTCCTTGGGCGTTTCCAACCGGCCAGCATTTTGCGCGGCGGACAAGCGGGGCTGGGTGTCACCGGACGGCACGGTCAATTTATCAACCTTCGGGTGCGACAAGCCCTCATTGTTTTTCAGTTTTTCTGCACTACCGCGCTGATCATCATCAGCCTTTCGGTAAACCGCCAGCTTAATTACATGCTCTCGGCCGACCCGGGCTATACTTCCGGCGACCTGATCCTGGTGCATAATCCGCAAATTGAAGGGCAGGCAGACCGGTTTTACCGTCTCAAAAACGAAATGGAGCAATTTCACGCCATTGAGGTGGTAAGTGCAGGCATGAGCATTCCGACCGAACGCGTGGGCAACTTTACCAACCTCATGATTGCAGGAGAAGACAATGAGATTCGGTGTGGCCACATCAATGTTCATGAAGGTTATTTTCAGGCAATCGGTGCCCGGTTGCTGGCAGGCAGGTTCTTTGATTCCGGATATGGCACCGAGCAGGAGAACCTGGTCATCAGCCGTTCAGCAGCAACCGCCCTTGGATATCAGCAGCCGGAAGATATCATCGGCAAAGAAGCGCTCACTCCCTTTAGCGAAAACAACTTTCGGATTATCGGGGTAATTGAAGATATTCACTATTATTCCCTGCATGAAATTGTCATCCCTTTGATGTTCACCACCGGTGATTATCAGCCCTCATACGGCAACATACTGGTAAGATCTGGCCGGGGGCAGCTGCAGCAAGCCATCAAAGATGCAGAGAGCGTGTGGGATAGGGAGCATCTTGATTATCCATTTGATTTTACGATTATTGAAGAAAAAGGCAAAGCCCTTTACATCAGGGAGGAGCAAACACGACAACTGCTGCATGCCTTCATGGTGATTGCCATCATCATCTCGTTGCTCGGGTTGTTTGCCCTGGCGTCCTATGTGATGGTGTCGCGCACGCGGGAGATTGCCGTCAGAAAGGTATTTGGTGCCGGCAACAAGCAGATCCTGACCATGTTTGCCAACGAATTCAGTTTGCTGATCATGATCAGCGCACTGCTTGCCTGGCCGGCAGCCTGGTTGGTAACAACCCATTGGTTAGACAATTTCGCTTACCGTTTGGATATCCATTACGGATATTTCTTCCTGGCAACAGCCATATCGCTCGTGGCATCATGGATAACCATTTCGTACCACAGCTTCAGAGCCGCAAAAACCAATGCAGCCAATGCGTTGAAGTATGAGTAGGGGGTTTGATTATACGAAATCCCGTTCGTATGCAAAAATAGCAGCTACTTTTTGAAAAGACGGCAGCAGAGCGGTATCTTGTTTGGGCATGACATGGCTATTCACAAAAGCCAAACGTTATGAGGGTATTCCAGGCCTATCTCAGGAGATGAACATGTGGTTAATAATCTTATAATTAAAAAAAACTGTCCAAAGGGCCTGACTATTACAAATAGACGAAATGGACACAGTGTTATTAAAGTACTACGGTTGCACCGGGGAGTAGTTGGATTTTTTATCATGAATTATCATATCAATTATCGTATGGGGGACCTGCTGGAGAAAAGAGAGGTTGATGAGTGAAATGTGTATAATGGCAGTAAAAGTGGCTGGAGTCTCTAACCGGTTTGAAGAAGATAACAAATGGTTGAAATAACTATGACGCTGAAAAAGAAAGTGTTGATGGTTTTTGTGTGGTTTATATTAGTGAAACAGGTAGTGATTTGGTTAGAGGTACTAACCGGAGGGGAGATAAAGTTTTATGCCGATATGAGTCATGTTGTTCATCAACATAACTTGGGTGCTTATTATTGAGTGAATTGTTTAACCCCGGTTAGAGACGCTAACCAAATTTGTGGTGATGAATGGTTTGAGGATAAGATTATGGTTTGAGGATAAGACAGTAATGAACCTATTTGTAATTTACAAATAGTTATTTTATTAATTTTGGTTAGAGATACTAACCGGTATTAAAGAAACCTTAAAGGTTGTAATCATGATCCGAGCGACAGCAGAGAAAAAATATCAGCAAATTATTGAAAAGTTAATAAAGCTGATTGAAAACTCAACGATTAGTCTTGTTGAGAGAAATTATGAAATAGGTAAAATAATCAAGAGTAGTCAGAAAGAATTCCGGGGACAAATGCTGATAGAGACGCTTTCAAAAGATCTTAACAAAAGGTATAAAGAAGGCTATTCTGTTGCCTCGCTACGTAATATGCAAAATTTTTACAAAAAATTCAGAAATTACAAAGAATTATATGAGCATGCTAAAAAACTTGATTGGACAAAGAATCTTTTACTATTAAAAATTGGAGACATTAAGGATACAGAATATTATCTAAAATCAGCTCTTCGTCAAAACTGGCCGAAAAGCAAGCTCGAAAAAAATATCAATGAAGAAACATTTGATGCCTATATTGAAAACGTTGAATCTGAGAACTATAAAGTTAAAATCAACAATCTGGCAATACGTAATTATAAATCACTTGTAAATATCAGGTTGCAGAACCCCTCAAATTTTTTGGTATTTGCCGGTCCCAATTCCAGCGGTAAATCCAATGTATTTGAAGCTGTGGATTTTTTGATCCAATCACTAAAAATTAGAGGCAAGGAGGTTTTTGATCTTTTCGGGGGCGAAAAGCACGTAATAAACTTTGCACACCAGGCTGAAGGTAACAATGACTTTAGTATTTCAGTTGAATGCGATGATGACATTACATTTTCCTTGGTGTATGATGGAAAAATGTTGCAAAAAAATGAACCGGTAAGTGAAAAAGTCAGGCAGCGATACATAGATTCGTTTTCGCGTATTTACCTGGGAGGAGGAAAAAACAAAATTCAAGGATTACACTCAGGAGACAAACTTGCTTTTGATGCTTCGAATCTGAGCTTTATCTTAAAGAACATCATAAAGAATGATGAGAAAAAAGAAGACATCATTGACTATCTTCAATTATTTGTGCCAGGGTTGAAAGATATTGATGTGAAACCCGATCCTTTTTCAGGTGAGGAAGAGATTGTTCTTTTTGAAAAAGATAGCAAACGACCTTTTAAAGGGAAACTGATATCCGACGGCACCTATCATATCATCGCGTTACTTGCTTTGTTGTATCAATCAGACGAACAGCAGTTCCTGTGTATCGAAGAGCCGGAAAACGGATTAAACCCCAAAATCACCGAACAATTTGTTAAACTATTTAAAGAAATATGCAGGACTGAGAATCACTATATTTGGCTAATTACTCATTCACAAACACTTGTCTCTTTCCTAAAACCAAGCGAACTGGTCATCGTTGATAAAATAAATGGCAATACCGCACTGAAACAGTTTGATGACAATGACTTTAATGAGCAAATTACAATGGATGAAGCATGGTTGAACAACATCCTTGAAGGAGGATTGCCATGGTAGAAAAGATTGGTTTTATTTATGACGGAGAAACTGAAGAAGTAATTATTAAATCGGACATGTTCGGCAATTATCTCACATCAATTGGGTTAAGAAGTGTTGGCATGTTTAAATATAAAAGCAAAAAACTATCTATCTATTCAGATAAATTGATTCGAAAAGGGGCCGAAAAAATAGTAATACTGACCGATATGGAACAATCCCTATGCTTTTCAGAAGTGTTTGAAAAATACGGCGAAGAGAATCTGAATGATTACCACAAAATTATTGTAGCTAAGAGAATGGGTGAAGCGTGGCTGTTGGCAGATACTGATACCCTAAAAAACATCCTGAGAATAGGAAAGCTCCGGGCTTTCAATGAAAACAAGAATCCTGAATCTGAAAATAATCCACACCATAAAATAAATGAATTGCTTTCAAGACATGCTAATAGAACTGGAAATAAAAAGAAAGCCGTGAAATTTACATCAAAACCTTTACTGGCAAAAAAGTTTTTGGATCATGGGTTTACCTTACAAGCTGCAGTTGATCATCCAAAATGCATGTCTGTTCAATACTTTGATAGATATTTAAGGAGTTTACGTGGTGAAATGGAAGAAAAGCAATAAAGAGAATTCTAAAACTAACATAGCAGAGAAAACCATTGACATTTGAGATTGTTCAGAAATAACAGAACTCCTGAAGCTACATTAGACAGCTTTTCTTTACAGCCGGAAGATTCCGGCAAGCATCGTGCTTAAGTATGGTGACCAGGCAATTGCACAAAGAAGGGTAGTCAATTGCATAATCAACGGTTTTCACAGTCAGATTGAAAAAGACGTTAAGAGAATAACATTCAATACAGCCAAAATAAAAAACCGGTTAACGATTGATTTGGCTGCAAGCAGTGCAATTGTTTATTTACAAAAGCATGGAAACCTTGAGAAGTTGAATAACAAGACAGTGGAATAAGTGTTTTGTTTTGGATTGTATCATTGGTTGTATTGCAGAAAACGGTGTTCCAAATATAATATAATTAAGAAAAACCTACATAATATAATCATAATTAAATTTTGCATGGGGATTCATTTACTTATCAACATAAGTATAAACTTTGACCATAACTGAACAAAATAGCGAGGCGGCTAAGAAAGAAAGCCGAAGCAGGAGATAAAGAGGCTTCAAAAAGGATGAAAGAGATTGCATCATATTTCTCTAATCCAGTTCATCCAGCAGCGAACCCTCCCTGTCCCTTTCCGACCGTTGACGATATTCATTGAAGCGATAGGTAAAACCAAGGAAAAGCACGCGGCTCTGGGTGCGGCGCAACAGGTCGGAAGTAAATGACTCGCCATAGGTAAACATGTCGAAGCCACGTGATTTAAATACGTCGTTGAGCCGTAGGGAGATACTTCCGTTTCCGTTAAGCACGTTGGTACGCAAGCCCAGGTCGAGGTAATACATGGCGTCCTGAATGCCCTGGCCGCCGTGTTGCTGGCAACCGCCGCCGGTGATTCGACCGGCTGTTACCTCGGCACTGCGGTAATGAAAGCGCGATTGCAGCTCCAGTTTCTTCCATAGCGTCCAGGTTGAACTGGCCTGCAGCATCCAGGAATCGCCGCTGTGATCCCACTCGGGCAGGCGATCATCCTTCAACTGTACAAAGAAGTAACTGGCACTGCCCGAAAAACGCCACCAGGAGGCCAGCGGATAATTGGCCACCGCCTCGAGCCCATAGGAAATACCCGACTGCAGGTTGTTGAATGTCGTGTGTGTTTGCGGATTGCCGCCGCCAAACAATGTCATTTCACGCGATATGATGTCGTCCGTTTGCCGGTAAAACAAGGTAGCACCCATACTTTTGCGGTTCTGGCTGCGCTGATATCCAAGTTCATAAGAGTGAATGTATTCAGGCTGCAACTCCGGGTTTCCAAAACTGATGTTCATCGGGTCACTGTAATTCACAAAGGGGTTCAGCAGTGCAACGCCCGGACGGTTTACACGCTTGCCATAGCTCAGAAACCATGAGTTGACTTCACTGGCCATGTACCTGGCATGAATGCTTGGGAACAGATTAAACAATGAACGGTCGAAGGCATCATCAGTGGTTTTCTGCAAAGCGTCAACATTATGCAGCTCAGCTCGCAGGCCGGCCTGCAACTGCAATGTGCCCACCGCATAACCCATCATACCATACACTGAATGAATGGCCTCATTGTAAATAAAGAAGTTGGTGTAGTTTTCGTTGATGGTTTGCAAGCCGCCTTCAATATCTACATCAAAAAACTTAAAATCATCTTCCAGATCACGGAAAATGCTCTTGAGCCCCACTTCAAAGCGTCCTCTTTCATTGAATGGATGGACATAGTCGGCTTGCAGGCTGATGACCATGCCCGGTGCACTGGCCTGGAGGTGATAGCGTTCATTGCCAATATCGGCAGGGGATGCGTCAACGGATATATCTCTGGATGTGTTGCCACTGGAGGCGGCAACAAATGCGTCGAGCATCAACTCCCGGCCGGGCTTATCAAAAGTGCGTTTGTAAAACATAACGTATTCGCGGCCGAAGCCTTCAAATCGCCGCTCCATGGAGGTGTTCAGGTCGTAACCGGCCGGCAGGAAGAGATTTACTTCAGAATAGTTACGCGGGCGGGTGTCGCGAAGGTTGAACGCCGCGCTGACCATCAGTGTATTGTATGGGTTTATCGCCAGGTCAGCTCCAAATCTGAAGTTGTTGAAGTACCCGGTGCGAAAGAAATCCTCATGCTGGTGTAGTTGCCGCAGGGTGTCGCCATCAAGGGTAATGCGGTTCCTGTCGCTGATATTGTATCCTTCCATGCCATGAATCCTGAAGTCGTAGTTGCCAAAAAGATTCAAGCGATCAACCCTGTGGTTGAGGTGCACCGAGCCGTTGTACTTGTCGCCTGTGCCCATGTTCAGGCTCAGCATGCCATTGGTGCCTTGCTGGCGCTGTCTTTTCATAACGATGTTGATGATGCCCGATGTGCCGTCGGGGTCATGGCGCGCCGACGGGTTGGTGATCACCTCTACCCTGTCAATCATGGTGGCCGGGATCTGGTCAATGCTTTCGAGGTACGACGGCCGGCCATCCACCAGTATGGTCACATTGGAGCTGCCTCGCAGGTTGATCCTACCTTCAGCATCCACCGCCACTGAAGGGATGGTTTCCATGATATCAAGCGCCGAACCGCCTGTTGCAGTCATGTCGCGGTCAACGTTAAAAATCGTTTTATCCAGACTAAACAAGAGCATGTCGCGATCGGCCGTAACGGTCACCGCATCCATCATCTCGCTGCCAGGCCTGATCCGGACAACACCCAGGTCAACTTCCGGACTTTCGCGGCTTACCCTTATGCCCTCAACCACATGCTTCTCAAAACCGATGAAGGTAAAATGTACATCATATTCCCCGAAAGGGATCTGATCGATACGAAATGTGCCATCAATAGCAGAGATGCCACCAGTAAGCATCTGCTCACTACCTTTCGGGTAAACCACAACATTCACATATTCGAGCGGTTGTGCACTAACCGACTCCACAGCTTGCCCTTTAATTGCGCCGCTTACCTCTGATAAGGCCGCGGCTTCAGCATAATTGAAAATCATGGAGACGATAGTCAAAAGAATGGTTACGGCTAAAACCATAAAAATTGGTTTGCAGGCCGATCGGAACGATGTGTAGGGAAGGTTCATCTGGTATTATTGTTTATAGCTGAATATCTGAAAATTGAAGATATTCGCATAGGTGTTTCAACCATGGTCGTTAAAACATGGAATTGAATTGATTGCCAGTAATTTAATTTAGACTGTCCAACATGCATTTTGTTTAATAAAAGTAAAACATTTTTATAAATCCTTATATAGATGATAAACAAACTATTACAAGCGCAGGAGTTGTTTCTGTTATTTTATAATTATCCAAATGACATCAACTTCTTGTTTCATGGCCGTTTTTTTAAACCAACAACCCCAAACCTGTCATTCGAGTCAGGGCAGGCTCAATCAGTCAAATTACATGTAACTGTGAGGGTGTTGGTTTATAAATGATTGATTACCAAAGATCCGTCGTAAATTAAAACGGACTATATTTCATCATTCATCATCAATAATATTGCAAACATATAAATATAATTAACAAAAAAATCACACAAGCACTAAAAACTCATTCCGAAATCTTTTTGATATCTTTACCGTGCAGCCTGATGATTAGTTTTTGCAGGTATGGCGAATGGCCATATCATAGCGTATTAGCCAAGCCATGTTGCTGTTTTTTTAAATTATTTTTTCCTCATTTTTTAATGTGCTAATCAAGTGCGAAACATCAGAAATAAGTCTTATCAGCCGCGACAACAAAATGTTTTCCCGCTCATCCAAACCGTTGGAAACGTGAAAAAATCTCCGATTGCCCGACAACGCGTTAAAGTCCTTGCAATGATTACCCTCGCTGCAATTACACTCTTTGGTGCATGCACCAACAAACCTTCTCCTGTTGACCCCGGAGACCCCTGGGCTCAGGTGCTTGAAAAAGGACACGGGACGCTGAAAGCACTTTATGTGCCCGCAGAAGGATTTGCCTATCGCGATGAAGATGGAACACTTACCGGCGTGACCGTGGAGCTAATCAAGGAGCTGACTGACTTTATCCGCGACAAATACGGTGTAACCATCGAAGTGGAATTCGAAAAAGAAGAGGACTGGAGTGTGTTTTACACGCGAATTGTCAATGGTGGCGACGGTTTGATCGGCTTCGGGAATGTCACCATCACGGAAGAGCGGAAAAATGAACTGGTTTTCAGTCCGCCTTACATGAACAATACCGCTGCCCTCATCACGCACCGGGATATGCCGGAACTAAACAGCCTTGACGAGCTGAGTTCCGCATTTGAAGGGATGAAAGCCCTTGCCTTTGAAGGCACGCTACACGAGAAACGCCTGAGAAAGCTGGTAAATGAATACTTCCCGGC
>SKTQ01000089.1 GCA_007122505.1 Bacteroidales bacterium
ACTATACTGCACAGTTCTTTGAGGAATTTCGGACTTGATCTTCAAATACGGCCACAGCAAAGCCTTGTGTTCAATACAACAGCGGCTGATAATTCGATCTTTTACGGTACCGGCATATTTACGGGTTTAGCGCATTTCCATGGTCCTGTAAATGATATCACCCTTGATATTTCAGGCAGGACGAACAGGGGTACCCGTGTGACTCTTCCGTTAAGCAGCGCCGCTGAAGTACGCGAGAACAATTTTATAACTTTTGTTTCCCGTGATCCCGAAAACAATCTGCCACTGATACCCCCGCCTGACCTTTCCGGAAACATCACGCTTAATTTTGACCTGGAGGTAACACCGGAAGCAGAGGTCTTGTTGATGTTCAGTCCTCCATTTGGTGATATCATCAGGGGGCGGGGCGCAGGAGATCTCAAATTGGAAATTGCGCCCGACGGCTCATTTAATATATACGGTGATTATGTTATTGCTGAAGGTGAATATCTTTTTAACCTGCAGAATATCATTAACAAGCGTTTCCGTATCGAACAGGGAAGCACAATAAGATGGACCGGCGATCTGAATGATGCAGATGTGGAAATGCAGGCTGCCTATCGTTTACGAACATCCCTGTATGATTTATTTGTTGGTGAAGGGATCGACCCGGTAACAGTGGAAATGTTTCGCCGGCGAGTACCCCTGGAAACACTGCTGATCCTTCAGGATAAGCTGTTTAACCCAACCATTAGTTTTGATATCCAGGTGCCGGGTGGTGATGAAAACACCCGGGAAATGATAGAGCGGGTTTTGGCCACAGAACAGGAAATGAACCGGCAAGTATTTTCATTACTGGTCCTGAACCGATTTTTGCCTTCCCGGGAAGACCAGTACAATACCGCATTTGGTTATGGTGTAGGATCAACATCCTCAGAACTGTTGTCGAACCAGTTAAGCAACTGGCTCTCGCAAATCAGTTCCGATTTTGACATTGGCATCAACTATCGTCCAGGCGATGAAATTACCAGCCAGGAAGTAGAACTCGCACTTTCCACACAATTATTTGACAACAGGGTTACCATTGATGGCAATTTTGGTGTAGCCGGTAACCAGACAGCTTCAGGTCAACCAACACAGGCAACCAACCAGATCATCGGAGATGTGAATGTGGAGGTGATGATTACACCTGAAGGAAAACTGCGTGTAAAAGCATTTAACCGGTCCAATACATTTGACATCATTCACACCAATGCCCCATATACTCAAGGGATCGGCGTATTCTACCGGAAAGAGTTTGATCGTCTGGAGGAGTTATTCAGAAGAAATCGAATACCGGAGGATCCGGTTGAGAGTGACTGATTCTTTTATCAGGCTTATCACTGATCAAAACAGATGACCCATTTTCTTCTTCTTGGTGTCGATGTATACTTTGCAATGGTCTGAAACAGGCACGATGATTGGCACATTTGAGGTAATCTGAATACCATATCCCATAAGTCCCGTCTTTTTACCGGGATTGTTGGTAATTAACCTGATCTTTGTTGCATCAAGATCACGAAGAATTTGTGCACCTATACCATAATCCCTTTCGTCAGCTTTAAACCCCAGCTCAATATTGGCTTCAACAGTGTCCAGACCGCTTTCCTGAAGATGATAAGCTTTGAGTTTGTTCAGTAAGCCAATACCCCTGCCTTCCTGGTTCATATACAACACCACACCTTTACCGGCATCTTCTACCATTTGCATGGCTTTGTGAAGCTGACTCCCACAGTCACATTTGCATGACCCGAATATGTCGCCGGTTATACATGAGGAATGCACCCTTACCAGGATCTCTTCGTCGGGCTTCCAGTTGCCTTTGGTCAGGGCAAGATGCAGCTTATCGTTGGTGGTTTGCTTGTATGCAATAAGTTTGAAGTTTCCCCATTCTGTGGGAAGGTCCACGGTGATCTCTTTGGTGATCAGACTTTCATTCTTAACCCGGTAGGCGATGAGGTCTTCTATGGAAATGATCTTCAGATGAAACCGTTCTGCAATTTTGAACAGCTCCGGCAATCTTGCCATCGAACCGTCATCATTCATGATCTCCACGAGTACCCCTGCCGGCTGAAGTCCTGCCAGTCTGGCAAGGTCAATAGATGCTTCGGTATGACCTGCCCTTTGCAAAACTCCACCTTCACGTGCCCTCAAAGGGAAGATGTGTCCCGGTCGTCCTAATTCTGTGGGTATGGTATTTGGATCGGCAAGTGCCTTTACAGTTTTGGCCCTGTCGGCGGCCGAAATACCGGTTGTACAGCCTTTGCCTTTCAAATCTACAGATACCGTAAAAGGTGTTTCATGCAGGGCCGTATTAGTGGGTACCATCAGGTCCAGATCAAGTTGTTCACAGCGCTGCCTGGTAATTGGAGCACAGATCAGACCCCTGCCATGGGTGGCCATAAAATTGATGATTTCCGGTGTAATGGTTTCACCGGCTGCAATAAAGTCACCCTCATTCTCACGATCTTCATCATCTACAACAATCACAACCTTCCCTTTGCGGATGTCTTCAATCGCTTCTTCGATTGTATTGAATTTTTTTTGCATTATATCAATGGTCAGATAAATTATGCTGTCAGGATTTTTGCGAGTTTTAAGGAAGTACCTTCCCAGTTAAAATTCTGTAAAACAAATTGATAGCCTTTTTGAGCTATATCATAGCGTACCTGTTCATTTTGTAACAAAGATAATACATGTTGCGCACACTCCTTTGCATTATTTCCAACCAACAGATCTATTCCGGGTTTTCCATTTAACGCCTTGTTTGCCAATGGAGAACAAACGCAGGGAATTTGCATGGCCATAGCCTCCAGAATTTTGTTTTGCAGGCCGGTACCTATACGCATGGGCGCTATGAACACGCGCGAGGAAGCATAATAAGTCCGGATATCATCAACCCAGCCTGTAACCACAACACGATCAGAAGCAAGTAATCTCACGCGGTGGGAGGGGGCCGCGCCGGCAATGGCTAACCTGGCTCCAGGTAAAACAGACCATACAATGGGCATAATATCTTTAACCAGGTATTCTGCGCCGTTGATATTAGGTGGATAAGACATGTTACCGGTAAAAACAATATCAAATGATTTTTCCATTTCAATGGGATGAAAATAGCCTGTATCCACTCCGTTTGGAATGACAATAATCTGATTTCTGTCGGGATGGGGAATCATCTCCCTGTCGGGCCCGGAAATAATGGTTTTTTTATTGAACCATCCAAAAACCTGTTCCTCATAGCGCATGACTCTTTTATATTCAGCGTTCAATAGCAATTTACCATACCAGGGTGCAATTTCAAGACGGCGTTTTAAGCCAAAAGAAAAGACATCCTGATAGTCGATGGTTTTATCAATGTCTATCTCCTTCGCGTATTCAGCCGTACGTATTAGCTGACAATATATATGATCAGGCTGGTACTTCCTGATAATCTCGTGGATCTCACTTCTAATGCTCTTTTTAAAAAAATAAGCTACCTGGAAAGGTTTTGCTGAAAATATATTTCGGAGCAAGCGCAAGTAAATGCCCATTTTGGACAGATGGAAAAAATAAACAGAGCTTGCATATTCTTTGAGCACGTTATAGGCGTGTGGATCAGGAGGTATGTCACTCAGCGCACATATAACCAGGTCATGTCGTTTAGACAGTTCGCGAATTTGATGAAATGCCCTTAATTTATCGCCTTTCTCCAAAGGGTAGGGAACCCTGGAAAGCAAAACAACAATCTTCTTTCTCAAGTCCTTTGAATTTACCGTCTGACAGAGGGCGCTTGCAAATAACAAAACAAGCACCGTTTCCGGCAAAGGTATGAATTATAATTATTCTGAAGCGTAAAAAGTCTGGTAGAAATCCGTCAGTTTTTCAATAATTGCAGGCATGGAATGGTTGGCAATAGCAAACATTCTTGCGTTTTGACCAAGTTGAAGCATCATGTCCGGACTGTCAAAGCAATGCAGGATGGCATTTGCCATTTCATCGGGCATATCGGCCAGTAAAATGTTTTCTTTGTGGGTGCAGTCGATACCTTCGGCACCGATACTTGTAGAAACGATTGGCTTTCCGGTGGCCATCCCTTCAATTATTTTGACCCGCATACCACCACCCGATTGCAGGGGTACAACCATCAGTTGATGTCTTTGCAGAAATGACCGTGCATCAGGCACTTCTCCCGCGATCACAACATTATTGCCCTCGTACTGATAAAAATGATGGGGTATGTTGATGCCCGCGAGAACAAATGTTAACATCGGGTTTTTTGACACAACGATTGGCCATACCTGATCCAAAAACCATTTCATTCCATCCAGGTTTGGACGCCAATCCATCCTGCCCAAATGAAAAACAGAATTTTCCAAAACATCTGTTTCTCCTTCATCCTGAATAATTTCATCCATTCCCACAGGTATTGTAACCGCAGGCTGTGAAAAACCGTTTCTCTGAAAGAATCTCAAATCAACGGGTGATATAGCCACAAGGCCATCCACCTGGTGCACCGTTTTCATTTCATACTTCCTCAAACGGGTAGCCAGAATTTTTAAATACAGTTTTTTAAGGGGATTGGTAGTTGATTTTGCCAGCCTTTCCCAGATAAAATGCTCAATATTGTGTGACCGGAATAGAATGGGTGTGCCCGTATGATCCCTGATAACAGGTAAGTAGGGTGTGAGATACAACCCTTCCATCTGGATGATATCAAATTCTTCGGTTTGCAGGATTTCGCGTAAGCGACTCTCAGCATTTTTGTTGTAAAACCTGGAAATGTTATAAGATTTCCCGGTAACCAGGTTCAACAAGGCAGGCAGAGGTTTGATTTTTGTATGGATGGGGTGAGATTCAAACTCCGTGGTCTCAATGTATGATTCGGGTATTTGTTCAAGCATGTTTTCCATACCTGAAGGAACCAAGGCAAATACTTTCACCTTATAACCCTTGTCGAGCAGGCCTTGCGTGATTTGGTTCATGGCTATGGAACCGCCGTCGGTGGGCGGGAAAGGCGGTTTATGGCAAAGTTGGAGGATACGCATATTTTTCAGGCTATGATTTTGTCTTATTCCTTTTTGCGAAAGAAATGATTTTTTTGAACTGCATCAAATAACTGTCCGTGTCAAGCAATGAGGAATCGGTTGTGGCTTTTACGGTGAGCAGTATCCCAACAGGCAGCAATATCATTGATGAAGCCCACATTCCCTGATGGGCTTCCAGCACACCTTCTCTCACAAACTTTTCTCCCATGATGGAAATCACATGAAATACCACGAATAGCAGAATAGAGATAACCAGCGGAAGGCCAAATCCCCCCTTCCTGATAATGGCACCAAGAGGGGCTCCAATGAGAAACAATACAACGCAGGCAAATGACAGCGTGAATTTCCGGTGAAACTCGATCTGATACCTCGCTAAAGTGCGTTTTCTGTCGCGAAACTCATTGTGGGAATTGATGCTGAGTTCGCGGCTTTGCCTTACACCTTCGGTGGCATTTCTGATCACATTGGTTTCTACTACAGGAACAGAACGGATATAGTTCATGTCAATGCGACGGACTGCATTCGTATCCAGCCTGGAAAACTCAGCTATGTCAATAGTTGCCGGAAAGTTTAGCCTGCGTCTGTAATTTCTCCTGAAAGAATCTTTGCGACGGCCAAGCTCAGTGGACAAAGAGTCCTCATAATAAATGAGCTGACCAATGTTCAACATGCGGAAATTGCTCTTGAACAGCTCTTCATCCGTTCTTTCAAGGTCAAACATGCTCAAGTCAAACCGGCGTATTTGCCTCTGAAAATGTGTCCGCTGAAAGGGCCGGTCCGGACTGAGCAGGTTGGGATCACCCGCTTCCTGGTAGTTTGTGCCGTTATATAATGAAAGGATCAAATACCGCTTATCATTTGTGACAGCCATCGTTCCCCATTCTGCAGTAGTAAGATTGATATTTCCGCCTCTCTCAGAGTGATCATAAATCTTGATACCATGAAGCGTATTACCGTTGGATTTCTCATCCACACGAATCACAAAATTATCAATGCCATGATAGTAAATACCTTCAGTAATATTAAATGCCGGCCGCTGTTGCCGAAGATCATATAAAAGTGATAAACTTTTCAGGTTGGCACGTGGCAAAACATTATTGGAAAAGAAAAAAGCCCCAACCACCAAAACAAATGATATCATCACCAAGGGCCACATGATGCGGCGCAACGATATTCCTGCCGATTTGAACGCTACAAGCTCATAATGCTCACCCATTTTACCCATGGTCATTATGGATGATAAAAGCACAGCCAAAGGCAAAGCCAATGGAACAAACGTGGCGGAGAGATAAAAAAACAACTCCGCGATGATATACCACTCCAGGCCTTTTCCTACCAAATCATCTATATATTTCCATATAAACTGCATTAAAAGGATAAACAAGGCCAAAAAGAAAGTAACAACAAATGGCCCTATATAAGACTTGAGAACAAGCAAATGCAGTTTTTTCATCAGAGAGACCGCTTTAAACCGGCTTTATGTGCAAATATACAAAATCATTGTCGATGCATGGTTTCATCCAAGGATGAAAAACCACCTGTGGAAAGCTTTTAAGGGTGTGTTCACCATACCTGGACCAGAAACAACTTTTTTAAAGAACGTTTTTTCTAATACCATATTACAACTATTCTGACCCGAATTAAAAGCATGAATTATGCAGGTTAAGTCATTTTCTGTATATTTTTATAAGATTGCGGCCCGGTTTTCGTTATTGGAAGAGGATGGTATTTCAGCAAGCCCCTTTATTACATGTTGGTAAAAATTAAGACATATTTTCATCGCTCCAAGCCTGCCTTTGCAGTAGCATTTGCCTTGCTATTGCTGGTTTCTTGTAAGGCTTATAGATATACTTATATCAGCGATGGCGGCGTATATTATTACGGGCGTGTGGAAATTGGGGGAATAAGACAAGCCATCATGGTTCGCGGGCAGGACAAAACCAACCCCGTGATGCTTTTTCTTCATGGAGGACCAGGTTTTCCCTTATTCCCTGTTGATCAGGCAAGTGATGTGATGCGACAACTGGAAGAGCATTTCACCATGGTTTATTGGGAGCAGCGGGGAACAGGAGGTTCTTTCAGCTGGCGATTACCTCTTAAGTCGTTAACTGTTGATGATTTTGTGGAGGATACCCGGGAAGTGACAGAATATGTAAACCGGTTGCTTGGCAACGAAAGGGTATTTATTTGGGGCCATTCCTGGGGGAGCAACGTAGGAGCCATTTTCGCGGCCCGATACCCGCAATATTTGCATGCATATGTATCAACCGGCCAAAGTGTGAACCCGTTTCTGAATGAACAAATGTCTTATGCTTTTGTAATGGAAAGAGCTCTTGCTGAAGGGAACCGGCGTGCATTGCGCGATCTGGAAAGAGTGGACGCTGTACCTGAGAGATATTCACTCCGGGATGCGCTTTTGGTGCGAAGGTGGGTCAACCGGTACGGCGGCATCGTAAAACTTCAGGATGAGAGCGACAAATATATTGACTTTCCATATATCCTGAATACGCTGACCGCCCCTGAATATGGAATTCTGGACAAGCTTAACATGGTGCTGATGCCCTATTTCTCAGCCGAAGAACTGTGGGAAGATCTGAAAACACTAAATTTGATGGAAAAGGTCCCCAAAATAGAGGTACCTGTGTTTTTTATGCTTGGCCGTTATGACATCGTCGTATCCTCAGCACTGGCAGAAGAATACTTTTATCATCTGGAAGCTCCGATGGGAAAACAGATCATATGGTTCGAGGAATCGGCCCACCGGCCTCATCATGAAGAAAAAGAAAAATTCCTGGAAGTGATGAGAGAACACGTGTTGCCTTTAGCCCATCGTTGATCAATTCTGCAGAAAAATCCCTCATTGTGAAATCCCATTAAGGACCTTTTTTATTCGGATTTCTTATTGATTAGTGTGGCTGACGCCTGTGCAGCCGGCATGAGCAAAAGGTCATTCACGTTTACATGATCCGGTAAGCCGGCTACAAAGAAGATCACTTCTGCCACATCTTCACCGGTGAGTGGCCGGTATCCCTTGTATACGTTTTTTGCCTTTTCTTCATCGCCGTGAAATCGTACCAGAGAGAATTCCGTTTCTGTGGCACCGGGACTTACCAGGCTAACTTTGATACCAAAAGGCAGAAGATCCATGCGCATTCCTTTTGTAAGCGACGCAACAGCATGTTTTGTGGCACAATATACATTGCCTTTGGGATAGGTTTCCACACCTGCGATGGATCCTATGTTGATGATGTGTCCGTAACCCTGCTTTTTCATTAGCGGGATTACTGCATGGCTGACATAAAGCAGCCCTTTTAGGTTCGTATCGATCATTTGTTCCCAGTCATCGGCGCTCCCATCTTCTATTCCCGATAGTCCAAGGGCCAATCCCGCATTGTTGATCAGCACATCAATGTTTTTCCAGTGAAATGGCAATTTCTTTATTTTTTTTAATACTGAATCCTTGTCGCGAACATCCATTTCGAGGGGCAGCACAGCAATTTTGTACTCTTTTTCAAGGTGTTGTGCGAGCAAATCCAGCCTGTCTTTTCTACGGCTGCATAAAATAAGCTGATGGCCGGCTGCGGCAAATTTTTCAGCGCATGCTGCACCGATTCCGCTGCTGGCTCCGGTAATTAGTATGGTTTTGGACATCATTTGTTTTTATTGGTGAACATTATGCAAATTAACCAAAAATTATCCATGAATGGATAACCGGCAGGTTGGTTTTTATAAAAAGTTTCAGGAGATGCCAATTGTTGTTTATTTTTGTTTTGGCATAACAGTTAAATAATAATATATGAAGGAAGCAAAAAATCGAGAAGCAGCAGGGCTTGAAGCTGCAAAACAGCTGGGTCTGTTACCGGAAGAATATGATAAAATCACAGAATTTCTCGGCCGTGAGCCAAACTTTACAGAACTCAGCATCTACTCGGTGATGTGGTCTGAACATTGTTCCTATAAAAACAGCATAAAATGGTTAAAAACCCTCCCCCGGAAGGGTGAGCAATTGCTTGCCGAGGCCGGGGAAGAGAATGCCGGACTGGTTGATCTTGGAGACAACCTTGCTTGTGCTTTCAAGATCGAGTCGCACAATCACCCTTCAGCGCTGGAGCCTTACCAGGGAGCGGCGACAGGCGTTGGCGGCATCAACCGGGATATATTTACCATGGGCGCAAGGCCCATCGCCCAGCTTAACTCATTACGGTTCGGCAATCCTTCGCTGGAACGTACCAAATGGTTGATGAAGGGTGTGGTTAAGGGCATCGGGGATTACGGAAACGCCTTTGGAGTGCCCGTTGTCGCCGGAGAGGTGTTTTTTGATGATTGCTATACGACCAATCCCCTTGTGAATGCCATGTCGGTGGGTATTGTCAAAAAAGGCAATACTATTTCAGCCATTTCCTATGGGAAAGGAAATCCGGTCTTTATTGTCGGATCGTCCACAGGAAAAGACGGCATTCATGGAGCCACATTTGCCTCAGAAGACATCACCGATGAGTCTTCCGAAAAAATACCCGCCGTGCAGGTGGGCGACCCTTTTGCGGAAAAATTGTTGCTTGAAGCCAGCCTGGAAGTCATAAAAACAGGTGCTGTTATCGGTATGCAGGACATGGGAGCCGCGGGCATTACCTGTTCCACTTCGGAAATGTCGGCTAAAGGAAAGCATGGGATGATTATCCATTTGGATAAAGTTCCTACCCGCCAGGATAATATGCTGCCATTTGAAATTTTGCTGAGCGAATCGCAGGAACGAATGTTGCTGGTTGTGGAAAAGGGCAGGGAGAAAGAGGTAAAACAAGTTTTTGACAAATGGGATTTGAATTGTGTTCAGATCGGAGAAGTGATCGAGGGAGATTTGTTAAAATACTACTTTGGAGGTCAACTGGTGGCCGAAGTGCCTGCTGATTCACTTGTGCTGGGGGGTGGGGCTCCGGTTTATGACCGGCCCTTTGCTGAACCGAACTATTTTAAAGAAAAAGACCTTTTTGATCAGACAAAAATCCCTATACCCGAAAATATGCCCGATGTGGCCCGTTTTCTATTGGGGTGTCACAATATTGCTTCCAAAAAATGGGTAATAGATCAGTATGATACCATGGTGGGCACCAAAAACATGACCACCAACAAGCCTGCAGACGCAGGAGTTGTTAACCTCAAGGGAACGGAAAAAGCCCTTGCCATCAGTGTTGATTGCAACCCCCGTTACGTACATGCTGATCCCGAAACAGGAGCAGCGATTGCTGTATCTGAAAGTGCCAGAAATATCGTTTGCAGCGGCGGTGAGCCACTGGCAATTACGAACTGCCTCAATTTCGGCAATCCTTACAAGCCGGAGGTGTATTGGACGTTCAAGGAGGCCGTCGGAGGCATGGGCGATGCCTGTGAGATGTTCGGAACGCCGGTGACTGGCGGCAACGTGAGCTTTTACAACGAGAATCCACATGGCGCGGTTTTCCCGACACCGGTCATTGGCATGCTGGGGCTTATCGAC
>SKTQ01000071.1 GCA_007122505.1 Bacteroidales bacterium
AGGCCATCAGTGAAGCGGCGAAATCGGCCATCCTTTTGCTGCCCTTAAACAATACCCCCAACGTAATGGGCATCACTTCCGGTAAACTATTCGACTATTTACCCATGGGAAGACCTGTTTTGTGTATCGGACCGCCTGAAGGGGATGCAGGTCGAATCATACGGCATACGGGTAGTGGTGCAACCGTAGATTTTTCTGATCAAAAATCCTGTGAGGCAGTTATCCGGCAGTGGTTTGATCTTTTTTGCAGACAAAAACTCTATCCCGACCAGCAACAAATCCATCATTACCAAAGATCATATCTGACGCAGCAGCTTGTCAGGCTATTGGACAGTTTCTGAAATCATTAGCTTGTGGATCAGAATGGAAAAAATACCGGCAGTAAAAATGTGGCAAGTATCCAGAATATGATATTCAAGGGTGCTCCTACCCGAATAAAATCCGCAAATTTAAATCCTCCGACACCATAAATCATGGTATTGGTTTGGTAACCCACCGGGGTCATAAAACTGGATGATGCGGCAAAAGCAATGGCCATGAGAAAGGGCCTGGGGTCCACTCCCAGCTCGAAAGCAGCGGCAATGGCTATAGGTGCAAGCAATACTGCACTGGCATTGTTGCTCATCGATTCAGTCATCATACTGGTTATGATATAAAGAACTGAAACGATGGCCACAGGGCCAAGTGATCCGATGATTTCGATCAGAAACAGGCTGATGAGTCTGGCTGCCCCTGTAACATCCAATGCCACACCAAGGCTAATGGCACCGGCCAGCAGGAATATCACTTTCCAGTCGATGGCATTATAGGCTTCTTCCATGGTGATGCATTTGGTAATGACGAGGAACATGGACCCCGCAATGGCAGCCATCATGATGGGCATGATCTCCAGGGAAGCCAGCAAAATGACCGACACCAGTGTCAGCACAACTGTCAGCATTTTGTCTTTCCGGTATTCCGGCAAATCTACTTCGTTGACGATCAGGAAGGTGTTACGCCCTTTGAGTTCAAGCTGCTGAAGATTATACAGTCGGTCCTTTTCCACTTCAATCAAAAGGGTGTCGCCGGCCCGGAGGGTGGTATTGGCCACTTTTTCGCGCATCAGCTCACCACGGTGACGGATGGCCAAAACAGTGGCCGCGTATTTTTGACGAAAGTGAAGTTCTTTAACCGATTTGCCCTCGAATGGACTGTTGGGTGCTATTACAGCTTCAACAAATACAATATTGTTGTTTTTCTTCTCTTCCTGGGGTCCCGCCTCATCTTTAAACTTGGCATCACTCTTCAGAATGATCCCCTCCCTTTCCTTCAACAGTTTGATTTTCTCAACATTGCAACGCACTTTAAGAATGTCGCCCGCTTTCAGCACCATTTCCCCGGAAGGGGTAATAAACAATTGCCCTTCACGCTTAACTTCAAGAATATCAATATCCAGCTTTTTAACAAGGGGGCTGTTTTTGATGGTTTCTCCAACGGATGGGGCATTTTCCGTCAGGATGATTTCTGTAAGATAATCACCCATTCCAAACTTTTTCATGAGCCCGTCTTCAACGCCTCTGTTGGGAATCAGGCGAATTCCGATCAACATCATGTAGAGCAAACCAACGCCGAAAAAGATAATTCCCATGCGTGACATCTCAAACATGGAAAAAGGCTCAAGACCATGTTCTTCGGCCACCCCGCTCACAAGGATGTTGGTAGAGGTGCCGATTAAAGTGCAAACACCCCCAAACATGGAGGCAAAGGACAGGGGCATGAGCATCTTGGCCAGGCTCAGCTTGGATTGTGCAGCTGCACCTACCAGGATAGGTATAAAGATGGCTACTACCGGCGTGTTGTTGATAAAAGCGGAGATCACACCAACCGTGACCATGGTCACAATGATCCCCAGCCAAAAATTGTATTTGAAGAGCTGGGCAATACGGTTGCCGATGTTCACTACGGCCCCCGATTTAAACAATGCCGCGCTCAGAACAAACATGAATGCAACAGTGATGGTGGCGGAATTGCTGAATCCGGAAACCCCCTGTACCGGCGTGATTACTCCGGTAACCACAAGAACCGTCATGGCCACGATGGCCACCACATCCACAGGGAAACGTTCAGTGGCAAACAGGATGATTGCCCCTAACAGCACAGCCAGTACAATCCCGATCTCAACAGTCATTCAACTTCTATTTGCAAAAACAGGGTCTAAAAATACAAACTAATTCTGAATCAGTGTTGGCTGTCTGAAAAAATATCCGTTGTCTGATACATCAATTTCACGGTTCATCATGCATGAATGCCGAAATTGAGGTTTCAGCTAACGGAGTTCAAACTGGATATGGTGTAGTACATGGGATTGGCTTACTTCCTTGATGAGGAAATAGCAGCGGTAAGTGCGGCCTGACCTGGTGGTGAATGTGCCGATTACATATATGGAACCGTCGCGCATGGAGTCTTGATGACCTATGGTGAAGGATTTTGGCCGGTTTCGTGAGAAAAAATCACGCAGGATCATTTCCGATTGTGATTTGCTGAATGTTCCCTCCGCCCTGGGTAAAGAAAGGTCCACGTTGTTGCCGAAAAATCTTGCCATATCCCGAGAGCTCCCTCTTTCTATGGCTCTGGCAATATCGGACACCATGGTTTCAGGGTCGCTTGCGGCCGATAGCGGCGACATCAGCAGGATAGTAAGCATGGTAGAAAACAATACAAAATATCTGCTCGCCATGTGTGATAATGCGTTATATAAAAGACGAAAATGATAATCCGGCGCGCGGCTGCTTACGAACGGGCCAACCGAAATTAACATCAAAAATCAATCCAAAAGTAATGGAAACAAAGCAATCAGCAAAATATTTAAAAGCCGACCATATACTCCAGGCAAGTCCCGGTGAAGCGTTGTGTTCTGAAGCACTTCAATACTTATGCCGAAAGCATAACGATAAAAAAATTACTTTTGTGATTGGGGATTGTTCAGAGATGCCCTTGTTTCAATAAACTGCCCTGTGTTTTGCAGGCCATTTCCCGACGGTTAAAAAGCATTCATACAATTTTCTTTTCATGAAGATCACCATTCTTTTCACAGGCAAAACAGATTCGGATTTCATCAAAGAAGGCGTGGATTATTATGAAAAAAGAATCAAACGTTATACTGATTTGCGCATTGTAACTGCTGCTGTCCCGTCCAAATGGCGCTCATTGCCTGAAGAACTGAGAAAGCAGCAGGAAGGATCATTGATACTGAAACAAATGGAACTACATGACCGGTGTGTCCTTTTGGACGAAAAAGGCGAAAACCTGTCATCGGTCAGATTTGCAGGTTTTATTGAAAACGCCACAAACCGGTCGGTGAAACGGATGTTGTTCGTAACAGGCGGCCCGTGGGGATTTGCCCCTGAGGTTTATGATGCCGCTCATCACAAATTGTCGTTATCAAGTATGACTTTCTCCCACCAGTTGGTTCGTGTCCTGTTCATGGAGCAACTATACCGGGCGTTTACCATTATTCGCGGTGAGCCCTACCACAATGCATAAACGTGGCAAACTCCCGGCTCAGAACACCCCCGGAAACACCCGATTTATTGCAGTTCACGGGCCATCACAATGGATGCGATGGTGCCATCCGATACAGCGGTGGTAATCTGCCGGATGTTCTTACTGGTCACATCACCGGCGGCAAATACGTCGGGCATGCTGGTATGCATGTCGGCATCCACTTTCAGATAGCCCCACTGGTCTTTGTCCAGGGGATCGGTGATCAGATCCAAATTCGGCTTCATCCCCACAAACACAAACACACCATCGGTTTCCAGATCCTTCCATTCATTGTTTTCCAGGTTTTCAACCTTTACCAGCATTTTTTCACCCTTCCGGTAAAAACCACGTGGCTCATGGGAAAAGAGGATGTTAATTTTGGGGTCGGCCATTGCGCGCTCCTGGGCGGCTTTATTTGCCGTTAAATGAGGGAGCTGTTGCACCATGGTTATTTTGGAGGCAAACTTGGAAATAAACTCCGACTCCTCAACGGCTGTGTTTCCACCACCGATGATTACTACTTCTTTGTCGTGAAAATATTTGGCATCACAAGTGGCGCAATAGGAGATCCCCTTGCCATAATACTCCTTTTCTCCTTCGACTTGTAAGAAACGGGGTGAGGCACCTGTGGATATCAGGATCTTTTTTGCCCTGATGGTTTCGTGACCGTCAATAAGTACTTCTTTCTTTTTGAGGTCTACTTTGTTGATTTCAACGGCAACTTTCATTTTGGCACCTGCCACTTTGGCTTGTTCTGACATATAATGAGACAGCAGATAACCGGGCTGCGGATCAACAAAACCGGGATAATTGCTCACCTGGTGGGTGGTGCTTACCTGTCCGCCCGGCAGTAAGGGGTCCACAACGATGGTGTCCACCTTGGCCTGGGCAAGGTAGATGGCTGCTGCCATACCTCCGGGTCCTGCTCCGAGTACCAATGCCTCCGTTTCGGTGGTTTTTGGTTTTACCGACGCATGAATTTCCCTGACTCGCGACTCCGGCAGCATGGCATCCAGGTTGCGCATCATGTCCGAACGGCGAATGCCCCCTGTCAGCACATCTCCAACCTGTTCACCATTTCGGAAAAACAGCAACGTTGGCGACGATCTGACACCCAATCGTTCAGCCAGTTCACGGTTGCCTTGCCGAAACATTTTGATGAAGCGGATATCCTGTCCGTACAGCTGGCTAAGGGCCTCGAACTTGGGCGCAAGGGCCTCGCAAGGCGGACATTCGGTGGAATAAAAATCGAGTACTACCAGCTCATGGCTGTCCAACTCTTGTTGGAATGTATCCTGATTGATTTCGATCATAAATATGGAATTTTATTATTGATGTTGATTTTGCTTTTTAGAAAAACATATGGTCGTTTTTAGATATCAAATGCTTTGCCAACTGAAAAACAATGACATTTTGTCTTTTATCCTTGTTCAAATGAATAAAGAAAAACAGCGGTTTGTAGATATAATATTTCACCGCAAAGACGCGGAGTACGCAAAGAAAATCTACCAATGTAATAATGTGAAAATGTATCAACGACCATATCTTTGCGGTTTTTGCGTAAAAATCTTTGCGTGCTTTGCGTCTCTGCGGTGAAATAGCATCTTACCACAGAGGGCACAAAGGTGTTACCAAAGGGCACATTCGTTTATCAGCAAGCAACACCTTCAATTTGCACATCTTCACATTGATTAATCTTCACATTTTTTCCCGTTCATCTGCGTTCGCTGCAGGCGATCCTTGTTATCCGTGTTCCATTAAAATTTTTGAATGAGAACCCCGAGTTAGCGTAAAAAAGAAAAACAGCGGCTCGTGATTGATTTTTTACAAATCAAGTAGCACATTAAAAACCTTGTAAACCCTGTCAATAAATGACTTCCATAATGTCTGTCTAAAAAATTCATAAAAAAAATGACAGTTATTGGTTTGGTGATTAAACAAAACTTGGTATTTTTACGTTATCAAAAGTTAAACAAAAGATTAACGCATGATAAAGAAAGTGTTGGTGGCCAATCGCGGGGAAATTGCTGTCCGGATCATCCGGTCATGTCGCGAGATGGGCATCCAGACAGTAGCTGTCTATTCAGACGCCGACCGGTGTGCGCTGCATGTTTTATATGCCGATGAAGCCTTTCACATTGGTCCTTCCCCATCCACAGAATCTTACTTAAACATCGACAACATTTTGCGTGCAGCAAGGCAAAGTGGTGCAGATGCCATTCATCCCGGATATGGTTTTTTGTCGGAGAATGCGGATTTTTCTGCTCGATGCAATGATGCCGGTATCATCTTCATTGGGCCGTCGCCCTATGCCATTTCCACCATGGGTGACAAAATCACCGCACGTAAAACAATGATGGCGGCAGGAGTTCCTGTTGTGCCCGGCACAGAGGGGGAAATCGACTCAGAAGAAGAGGCCCTGAGAACCATTGAAGAGATTGGGCTTCCGGTGATGATCAAAGCTTCGGCCGGCGGTGGCGGCAAGGGGATGCGTCTTGTCAAAAACGACAAGGAGGTAAAATCTGCTTTGCGTGCCGCCCGTTCGGAAGCCAGGTCGGCCTTTGGTGATGATGCTGTTTTTATCGAAAAGTACATCGAGTCGCCGCATCACATCGAGTACCAGATCCTTGCCGACGCCCATGGCAATGTGATTCATCTGTTTGAACGCGAGTGCTCTGTTCAGCGGCGCCATCAAAAAATCATCGAAGAAACACCATCCCCCATCCTCACCCCTGAACGGCGTGAGCAAATGGGTGAAGCAGCCATTGCCGCAGCAAAGGCGGTGGATTACAGGGGCGCAGGCACCATCGAGTTTATTGTTGACAAGGACCTCAACTATTATTTTCTCGAAATGAATACCCGCCTGCAGGTAGAACACCCCATCACCGAAAGGGTTGTGGGGGTTGACCTGGTAAAGGAACAAATCCACATCGCCAACGGTGAGCCGCTTAAACTCAAACAGTCTGAGCTCAAGCAACAGGGACATGCCATCGAGTGCAGGGTTTATGCTGAAGACCCGGACAACAACTTTATGCCGGCACCCGGAAAGGTAACCCATATTGATATCCCTTATGGCGTAGGGGTTCGGGTAGACGGATCCATCTATGAAGGATTTGAAATTCCTTTGTATTATGATCCGCTCATCGCCAAACTGATCGTTTGGGGAAAGGACCGCACAGAGGCACTTGAGCGCACCCAACGCGCACTGAAAGAATTCAAGATCACAGGTGTGAAGAACAACCTGAAATTCCTGGAGAGGATCATACAAGCTGATGGATTTGTGCAAGGTGACTATACCACCCATTTCATTGATGAGAACAAGGATTTCCTGATGCGCAACGACCCTTGTGATCAAAACTGTGAAGATATCGTAATTGTTACGGCACTAATGGAATACCTCCAAAAACTTGAGAAAGCGAGTCCCAAAGAAATGACGGCCCTGAAAAACAACTGGAAAGACTTTACAAGGGTGCGTAGTGTGTTCAGGTTGTAGGAAGTGGAAGTAAGAAGTAAAAAGTAAGCAGTAAGCAGTAAGTAATTGTACGCGTTTTCAACAAAAATCGATCATTTATAATTGAAAACTGATCATCATTATCAGAATGCAATATGTCAATATCTTTTTTCTATTTTCCCCTGCCACCTCTGTTTAGGCCGGGCTTGACCGGCCTAACATGTCCTGTTTTGAAAGGGAGAATGTAGTGACAGGGCTTGACCTGTCAATCACTACATCGGTATTGAAGAGATAAGCTGAAAAACCAAGTAGTTACAAGCCATTAAGGAGATTCGGCTTTCAACAAACAGCATGACAATAAGTTACAAAACAACGAAAGTTAACCAGGCATAAAGAAAGAAAACGAAACCAAATACATACACCATTATGTCATACCAAGTTAAACTGAAGGACCGGATCGCGCATGTGGAGATACTTAGCCGTCAGAAAGAGCAGTTGCTTGTTTCTGTTGACGGGAAAGAATATGCCCTTGATTTTGTAAAGATCGGCAAGGGCAGCTATTCCATTCTCTATCAGAACAAATCATTCAATGTGGAGCTGATTCCCATAAACGGCATCAAAAAGTATGATGTGAATACCTTTAAGAATTCCTTTGAGGTGGAGATTATTGATGCGGAATCAAAATACCTGGCCAGTCGGAAGCAGACGCAGGATTCCGATGATGAAGCGGTGATCACCTCTCCCATTCCGGGCAAGGTGGTGAAGCTTTTTGTTGAAAAAGGAGATACGGTTGAAGCGGGTCAGACCGTGCTGGTCATCTCGGCCATGAAAATGGAAAGCGAGTTCAAAGCACCGAAAGCGGGTGTGGTCAGTGCCGTAAATGTTAGTGAGGGCCAGAGTGTGGATTCCCGCCAGGAGTTGGTCATCATTGATTTTCATTAAAAAAACACAAATTAAAAAGAGGGAATTATAAAGAAAACGGAACCATTTGCAAAACCTTTACCATATGGAAGAAACGAAAGACAATAAATACCAGGAGTTGGAGAAACGCAATCAGGCAGCGGAATTGGGTGGCGGTCCTGAGCGAATCGCGAAAATTCACGCATCGGGCAGAAAAACGGCCAGGGAACGCATCAAATACCTGTTGGATCCGGAAACTTTTGTGGAGTTAGATAAGCTGGTGGTTCACCGCAATCAGGATTTCGGTATGGACAAGCAACGGATACCGGGTGACGGCATCGTAACCGGTTACGGAAAGATAGATGGCCGGCTTGTTTATGTATTTGCCCAGGACTTCAGCGTTTTTGGGGGCTCTTTGAGCCGGGCAAATGCCGACAAGATTGTAAAAGTACAGGAGTTGTCCATGAAGATGGGTGCACCGCTGATAGGTCTCAACGACAGTGGTGGTGCGCGCATACAGGAAGGGGTTGAAAGCCTGGCCGGTTACGCGGATATTTTCATGCGAAACGTGAGGGCCAGTGGTGTTGTGCCCCAGATATCAGCCATACTGGGACCATGTGCCGGCGGTGCCGTGTATTCGCCCGCACTCACCGATTTCATCTTCATGACCAAAGAGAGCAGTTATATGTTTGTAACCGGGCCGGATGTGATCAAAACCGTGACCCATGAAGAGGTTACAAAGGAAGAGCTTGGGGGAGCCAATACCCACAACAGCAAAAGCGGTGTTGCCCATTTTAAGGCCGATGATGACGAGCAGGCCATGATGATCCGCGAGTTGATGAGCTTCCTGCCTTCCAATAACATGGAAGGCCCGCCTGTAAAGCCCTGCACGGATTCGGCCCACCGGACGGATGAAAAACTTCAGACCATTGTACCAGATAATCCCAATAAAGCATACGACATAAAGGATATTATCCACAGTGTGGCCGATGATCATAACTTCTTCGAGGTGCAGCCACATTATGCCAAAAACATTGCCATCGGATTTGGCCGGCTGAATGGAAAACCCGTTGGTTTTGTGGCGAACCAGCCGGCAGCTTTAGCCGGGGTGCTAGACATCGACGGTTCCATCAAAGCAGCGCGGTTTGTCAGGTTCTGCGACGCGTTTAACATTCCCATTATTACCTTTACAGATGTACCCGGTTTTCTGCCCGGTACCGGCCAGGAGTTCGGAGGTATAATCAAGCACGGCGCAAAGCTAATCTACGCCTACGCAGAAGCTACCGTTCCAAAAATCAATGTGATCACACGCAAAGCATACGGCGGCGCTTATTGTGTAATGTCGAGCAAACACCTTGGCGGTGATGTCAACTACGCTTACCCAGGTGCAGAGATCGCCGTTATGGGGCCCGACGGAGCCGTGAATATCCTCTACCGGAAACTCAATGACGAGGAAAAAGCAAAAGCCGTTGAAGATTACCGTGAAAAGTTTTGCACACCCTACAAGGCTGCCGGTCTGGGCTATATCGATGAGGTTATTTACCCACGGCACACCCGTCTTAAGCTGATCCAGGCACTTGAAATGACTGAGAACAAGCGGGAAAGCCTGCCACCAAAAAAACATGGCAACCTGCCTTTATAGAAAGTCAGTGCCTGCAGGCATTCCGGAGTTTCTCAAAATATCTGTAGTAATACCCCCGGCACGATAGCTTTACCCCGCCGGCAATGAACTTGTTTTGCCCAATCTTGTTTATGATTTGGGTTACCCTGTCAATAAAGGTAAAGCATGGAAGACCATGACAAAGGATCTGATCAAAACCATCCTGTATTTCGACATTTTTTCCTATCCCCTTACCGGGGATGAATTGTTGCTTTACAACGGCCTCCATGGCGATGAAGCCCGGCAAGCCCTTGACGAACTCAACAACCTTGTTGATTCAGGTATTTTGGGATATTCGCGAGGCTTTTATCACTACCGCGGAAAACCTGCGATGATTGACCGGCGCATCAAGGGCAACATGCTGGCAGAAAAAAGAATGGATGCTGCCCGCAAATACTCGGGCATCATTGCTTCCTTCCCATTCGTGGAAGCTGTAATGCTTTCCGGTTCCATAGCAAAGGGTTATATGGGCAAAAACGATGATATCGACTACTTTATCGTGACCAAACCCCGCAGGCTCTGGTTCGTGAGAAGCATGCTGGTGTTGTTCAAAAAAATCTTTCTGCGAAATTCCTACAGGAATTTTTGCATCAATTATTTTGTGGACACAAACCATCTGGCCATCAATGAAAAAAATCGGTTCACCGCCACTGAAGTCGCTTTCCTGCTTCCTATGTTTAACAATGACATCTATGGTCGGATGATGGGGGAGAACCCCTGGATAAAAGACTATTATCCAATACCTGTTCACCGTCGTTTGCCACCCATCAATAAAAAACGTCCATTAAAAAAATTATTTGAACGGATACTGGACAACCGGCTGACCGATCGGCTTGATAAATATTTGCAGAGGCTATCGGAAAAAATCATCCAAAAAAAATTCAACCATATGGGAGAAGGATTGTTTGAGCGAAGCTTCAGTATGCAGACAAACGAGTTACGCTACCTGCCCAACCGGCAGCAGCAGCGCATCATGAACCGGTTTTGCTGGAAA
>SKTQ01000239.1 GCA_007122505.1 Bacteroidales bacterium
CAAAGCATTTTCATAGGCAGATTCAAGCAATCCTGGACCAATGTTTTTATGGATACCTATGGCTGCACCAATTACTTTATGAGAGATTTCGTTTTCAGTCATTTCATTGGTTTTTTATCAACTTTCTTCTTTGCGCTTTTTGCGTGTTTTTATCTTTGCGGTCTTTGCGAGGGAAAATAATTCCACGCAAAGACCGCAAAGGTTTTCACGCGAAGCACGCAAAGGCAGCATGCCGTTAATAAGCGATGCCTTGCTGAGGGATTAATTTCTTTTTTTCCAAGGCATCAAACAACTTGTTGAAATTTTCATCATGTTTCAGGAGCTTCTGATCAATTTGGTGAAACTTCTCAAAAACAGAAGCGTTATTAATAAGAAACCGGCGCATTTCAACGAAGGCCCGCATGATCAGAATGTTTACTTCGACAGCTATTTTGCTTCGCAAAACAGATGAGAGCATAGCAACGCCTTGCTCAGTGAAAACATGAGGCAGAAATCGTTTTTTACTCCAGTCAACTTTTGCGGTCGCATTTTGCGACCGCAAAAGTTCGTACTCTAGTTCGGATATTTGAAACATAAAATCTTGTGGGAAACGTTCTATGTTTCGCCTCACTTGCTCGTTCAGCCTCTTTACCGGAACTTCATAAAGCTCCGCCAGGTCACTATCAAGCATCACCTGCACACCGCGAATCGTGTGTATTTTGTTTTTAATCAGGATGTTTGGTTTAGTCATGAGAATTTGGTTTTGTGCAATGCATAGGTAACCGTCAATTGATCATTGATAATCGACAATCATACTCTTTGCGCTTTTTGCGTGTTTTTATCTTTGTGGTCTTTGCGAGGGAAAATAATTCCACGCAAAGACCGCAAAGGTTTTCACGCGAAGCACGCAAAGGCGGCATCAATATGAGGAGGATGCCCTGACGAGGCAACTCCTTATTCTCCATGGCCTGGAAAACTTTTTCCAGCTGTTCGTCGTGTGTTATCAGCTTTTGATTAATTCTTTGAAACTCCTGGAATACATAAGCATTCTTGATCAGAAATTGGCGCATTTCAACAAAGGCATTTATGATTATGATGCTCACCTCAATGGCTTTTTTGCTTTTTAGCACTGCTGATAACATCGAAACTCCTTGCTCGGTAAACACAAAAGGAAGATATTTTCTGTGTTTTCCTCTTTTACTGTTTAAGGTCGCAATTTGCGACCTTAAAGAAGAATACTCATCCTCAGATAATTGAAACATGAAATACTCTGGGAAACGTTCCATGTTTCGCCTCACTTGCTCGTTCAGCCTCTTTACCGGAACTTCATAAAGCTCCGCCAGGTCACTATCAAGCATAACCTGCACTCCGCGGATGGTGTGGATCTTGTTTTTAATCAGGATGTCTTGTCTATTCATGACTATTGGTGTACAAATATGTAGAAGAATGGGCGTCTTGAATCGTTAATGATCAATACAAATAAATTATACAAATTAAATAAAAATAAAGATAATAATAAAATAAATACATTTTAAAGAAAAAATATATCAGGTATGCAATCAGCAATTGCATCTACGGAGCCTAATTGAGAAGGTGATTGATCTTTTTGAGCAAATTATTCTTGTAATTTCGGAGTTTTGGGCGGAGAGGGTTGGAATCTGCCATAAAAATTGTAGTGGCCCCTCCATTTCGGAAGAAGCCTGAAATTCAACATGTCATAAACGTTACTTAATTGGCAGTTTTAGCATCGGCCTGCCTTCAAGGAAGAGCTCCAGGTGATCACCGATTTGAACGGGGCCAACACCTTCGGGGGTGCCTGTAAAAATGTAATCGCCGATCTTTAAGGTTAGATACTGAGAAACATGGGCAATGATCTGGTCAAAATTGTGCAGCATTTGATCTGAATTGCCTGCCTGAACGATTTCACCGTTTTTCTTCAGCTTAAATGAAATGTTGTTTTTGTTTTCCAGATCATCTATACGTACAAATTTGCTGATGGCGGCAGACCCGTCAAATGCTTTAGCCATTTCCCACGGCAGCCCATCCCTGATGCACTGCTTTTGCAGGTCGCGCGCCGTAAAATCAATGCCTACTGCTACGGCCTCGTAATAGGTATGTGCAAACCGGGGTTGAATGTTTTTGCCCAGCTTGCAGATCCTGAGTACAAGCTCGGCTTCGTAGTGAATATCTTTGGAAAAATCTGGGTAATAAAAAGGTAGCTGAGCCCTTATAATGGCTGTTTCCGGCTTCATGAAAAACAAGGGAGCGGCGGGTGGCTGCTGGTTCATTTCCCGGATATGGCCGGCGTAGTTTCTTCCGATACAAATGATTTTCATGCCGATACTACAGGTCTTTCATGATCTTGTTCCCCAAATCATAACCCCTGAGCATGATGGATTGAATGACATTTTTTGTGGAAAGGGGGAAGTCGGCTTTCATCATCCAGTCGAAATACTGTGGCTCTTTCTTAAAGACCTCTTCCACGAGCCGGTTTTTATGCTTTCCGAATTTAAAAATTTCTTTTCCCTCCCGGTTATATCCAATATGACCAACCAAATCTGCATTGTTGTGATTGTATGAAAAATCATACAAAGCCTGGACGTCATTTTTTACCGGTTTTGTAATTTGTCCGGAGTGATCTTCGTATTCAGCGTCATCGTAACGTTCCAGCTGTGCAAGCAGAATCTCATAAGTAGCCCTGGTGTCGGTTTCGGCTTCATGGGCATCCACAAGTTCTTTGCCGCAATAAAATTTGTAAGCGGCTTTAAGGGTGCGGGGTTCCATTTTGTGAAAAATGTTCTGCACGTCAACAAGCCTGCGTTTTTTAATATCAAACTGGATACCGCAGCGCAAAAACTCTTCAATAAGCATGGGTACGTCAAACTTGTTGGAATTGTAGCCTGCCAGATCACAATTATGCAGAAATTTGTTTAATTCGGGGGCCAGCTGGGCAAATGTGGGGGCATCCGAAACGTCCTGGTCTTTGACGCCATGGATTGCAGTTACTTCGGCCGGAATTGGGATTGTGGGGTTAACCAGTTTTGTGAGCGATTCAGTGCTTCCGTCAGGATTAACTTTGTAAATACTGATTTCAACGATACGGTCTTTGACAACATTGGTACCGGTTGTTTCAAGGTCAAAAAAGGCAAGTGGCCGGGTAAGGTTTAGCTCCATGTTGATTGTTTTTATCAGATAAACGCGGCGCATACAGACCGATGATCTGCATGCGCCAGCATATTGTCATATTCAGTTATTTCAATTTACGAAGGTACAAAAAATAAGCAATGATGAGGCTATATACCCTGATTGGTATCGAAGTTTTCGAGGTATTCAGCCACACGCTGAAGGAACATTCCGCCAAGGGCACCGTCCACAATGCGGTGATCACATGAGAGAGAAAGATCCATGCGGTGGCGGATTCCGATGCTGTCGCCTTCAGGACCTTCAATCACCACCGGTTTCTTCTGTATCAATCCAACCCCCAGGATGGCTACCTGTGGCTGATTGATGATCGGTGTTCCCATGGTCGCACCAAATGTACCAAAATTGGTTAAGGTGAATGTTCCGCCCTGGATTTCATCCGGTTTCAGTTTGTTTTGGCGGGCCCTTTGGGCAAGGTCATTAACCTCTTTCGCGAGTCCCAGCAGGCTTTTGTGGTCAGCATTTTTAATCACGGGCACAATCAGGTTGCCATCGGGCAGCGCTGCTGCCATCCCCACATTGATATTTTTCCTTTTGATGATGTTGTGTCCGTCGATGGATACATTAACCATCGGGTAATCACGCAGTGCCCTGGCAATGGCTTCGATGAAAATGGGCGTAAAGGTTAGTTTCTCCCCTTCTTTGTCCATCAGTATTTTTTTGTACTTGTTGCGCCAGCGAACGATATTTTCCATATCCACTTCCCTGAAAAGGGTAATATGGACTGAAGTATCTTCTGACATCACCATGTGTTCGGCAATCAGTTTGCGCATGCGGTCCATTTCCACCACTTCGTCTTTTTCGCCAATCTGAACGGCCGGTGGCGCTGGCTTTGATGCGGGTACTTCGGTTTTTGCCGCCTTCGCCGCAACGGGCTCTTTGGCGGGTGCAGGCTTCTCAGAGCGGGTTTTCAGATAGTTCAAAAGGTCATCTTTGGTCAACCTGTTGTTTTTTCCACTACCCGGTATCTTTTCCAGCTCAGCAACCGGAATATTTTCCTCTCTCGCAATGCTGCGTACAAGCGGAGAATAGAAACGATCGCTTTCGCTGAAACTTTCGGCAGAGGCAGGCTCTGAGACGGTATCATCCTGTTCGGCCGGTTTTTCCAGCTCGGTTTTTTGATCTGCCGGTTTTCCAGGCTCCTTCTCGGGAGCAGTTTCCGTGGCCTGTTCCTTTTGTTCTTCAACATCCGACTCTCCTTCCATCTCTATGATGGCGATTACGGTTTCTACCTCAACCGTATCACCTTCCTGGAAAAGCTGTTCTTTCAAAACGCCTTCCACCGGACTGGGGATTTCCGAATCCACCTTGTCGGTTGCCAGTTCCAGAATGGGGTCATCCAATTCTATACGGTCACCAACGTTTTTGAGCCACTTGGTTATGGTTGCCTCTGTAATGCTCTCGCCCAGCTTGGGCATCTTTAACTCAAATCTCGCCATAAGTATTTATTTTATCATTGTTTGCAATCGACACAGCAAGGTTAAGATGATGTTTGCTTTAAGTCTGGAATCATTGCTAATCAGCAATTCCATTGTCCAATATGTTTTTTGGTTTTTCTACGTATCAATTAACCTTGCACATTATTCACCGCCAAACAGAGAAGGAACTACGAGTCATCATCTCTTTAAAGAAATGCGGGAATATCCATAATGATTCACTTTAACTAAAATCAGAACAAAAAACGATCAAAAAGGTTTGAACCTTTGCCATACTCTTTTTTACCGGCTCAAACAGTTTGCCGCCCAAGTTCGCGATAGCGTGTATAGCAGATCCGTAGGTCTGTTTCCAACTTGTAATCTTTCGCATACAGGCTGTTCAGGTTGTCCAGTGTGTCTTCTTTCAATTGCTTATTTCTGATCAGATCGCCCGGAGCCAGCACCCCTTCGCGCAGCGGGGGTAACTGAATCTGCCTGGCGGTTCGATGGTAACCAACCCATGAACTTTTTCCTGCCAACACCCTGAATACATTCTTCAGAAATCCAAGCCTGTGTTTTTGAAGGACAAGGTGGACCGGAAGAGTCATCAACAGCAGCATTGACAATGCAATATCGAATAGTCGTTTGTTTCTTTTATTAGATGGCCGGTTAATGGCATTTACATTGATGGTAAAGAGGTCACCAAAAGTGTCAATGCTGTTGCTTCCAATGATAAATAGACTTTCCGGGGGGGCAATTTTGAAATGCACCTGTTTGCTTTGCAGCTCCGACATATGGCTGATAATGGTTTGCGACGGGATATCACCTGCACAAAAAATCACTTCATTGATCCTGTAGATATCGATGATCTCCTTTATGTCTTTGGCATCTCCCAGGTAGCCTTCTGTAAGGGGTTTGTGTTCCTTGAACGACACCATTCCGATAAATGAGGTGTTGCCGCTTTGTCTGAGCATTTGCAGAATGCGTGCTGCCTCTTTCCCGTCGCCGGCAATCAGCACTCTTTTGTTTTCGGGGGCACTCAGGTGCAGGGTTTTATGCTTAAGAAGGGTATACAAGGTTCGTGTAATGATCATGGCGAATAGTGCCCATACACTACCCAGCAGGATCAATGCCCTTGAAAACCGGTATTCGATGGGTAACAGGGCGTAGATCACCAGTATGGCGATGGTGCCGATGCCGATTCCACGCACCAACCGAAACAAGCTTACCGGCTTGTCGTAGCCACCACTGATGTATGTAGCGGAGAGCCAGAATACGATGTATGCCGGCACGAAAAAGCCCATAAATTCCGGCGGATAATAGGTGGACTCAGCGGCAAAGATCTGATGACCCCAGTAATTCTTCAGGTAAAAGAATCCGCCATAAATCAGTCCTGCATCAACAGCCGGCCAGAATATCCGCCTGAAAAACCGGGCCAGAATCGCAACAAATGCCCTGAAGTAGATAGCCAGGTTGATCAAAAAGGAAAAGGCCCTGGCATTTTTCTGTGAAAAATGCTTTCGTGCAAAAATGATCATGGCATTGTAGAAAACCATAACATAATTTACACTGCTTTTCTTGGTACTTTCACCCTTATAGTGTATAATCCTCGTGCCGGGATAATAGTAATTCCTGTATCCTGCTTTTACGATTCGGTGAGAAAGATCGATGTCCTCCCCATACATAAAGAAGGCTTCATCCAGCAGGCCTGTTTTTTCCAGCGCTTCTTTTCTGAGCAGCATAAATGCGCCCGACAACACCTCTACCTGATGGGTTTTCTCTTTATCCAGAAATCCAAGGTGATATTTGCCAAATGTTTTTGATTTTGGAAAAAGTGCTGAAAGTCCGAATATTTTTGAGAATGCCACTCCGGGGGTGGGCAATCCCCGTTTCGATTCCGGCAGGAAGCGGCCCTGCCCGTCAAGCATTTTTACGCCCAGGGCTCCGGCGTCGGGATGATCGTCCATAAAAGCCACAACCTTCGGTAATGTGTCATCTTCAACAACCGTGTCGGGATTCAACAGCAGAATGTATTTGCCTTTTGCCTGTCGGATGGCCTGGTTGTTGGCTTTGCTGAACCCCAGGTTTTCGCGGTTGGCAATGAGCTTTACACCGGGAAACTTCTCTTTAACCATCTCCACCGATCCATCCACGGAGTGATTGTCCACAACAAACACTTCCATGTTCAGTCCCTGTCCCGACCTGAATACCGACTGCAGGCATTGTTGCAGGAAGTATTGCACATTATAGTTTACAATCACAATGGATAGTTGCATGGCTATGAATGGCTTGTTTTGTCGTATGCTGTACGATAGATGATCGATCGTCCGAGGGTAACCTCGTCGGCGTATTCCAGTTCGTCGCCGATGGCAATGCCCCTGGCAATTGCTGATACTTTCAGATCAAAAACCTTGAGCTTTTTAAACAGGTAAAAATTGGTTGTATCCCCTTCCATGGTGGTACTTAAGGCAAAGATCACTTCTTTGACCTCCTCATTGCCGGTCAGTCTTTCTACCAGGGCACCGATGGTCAGATCAGCCGGTCCGATCCCATCCATAGGGGAAATAATACCACCCAGCACATGGTACAGGCCGTGGTATTGCCCGGTGTTCTCAATGGCGATCACGTCGCGGATGTCTTCGACGACGCAAATCATTGACCTGTCTCGGCGTGATGAACTGCAAATATCGCAACGGACACTGTCAGAGATATTGTGGCATTCTTCGCAGTAAACCACCTGATTGTGCAACTGCATGAGGGCTTCCGAAAAACGGCCGATGGTGTCACTGTCTTGCTTAAGCATATGCAGGACAAGTCTCAGGGCTGTTTTTTTGCCAATTCCGGGCAGCCGCGAAAACTCCTCAACAGCTGTCTGTAACAATTTGGACGAAAAATTCTCCATAAACAAAATAACCAAAACAAAGATATTGCCTGTAATTGCTGATTCGAATAACCACGATCAGTGTCAAAAACAGCCGGCAATACTCAGTCAGTCAAAGTTAACAATAATTGCTGCGCACAAAGATAAAATCTTTGGCTATTTTTGTCACATCAAATGAAATCACTGCCAAATTATGACCCCTGCACTGATCCTTCTCACCTTTATTATATATACTTCACTGCTTTTTTTTATTTCCAGGCTTACCATCCGGAAAAAATCCAATAACGAGACATATTTTTTGGGGAACAGGAATTCTCCATGGTATGTGGTCGCATACGGGATGATCGGTGCTTCCTTGTCGGGGGTTACTTTTATGTCTGTTCCTGGCCTGGTGCACCTGGAACAATTCTCGTATATGGTGCTTGTGCTTGGATACCTTGCCGGTTACGCCGTAATAGCCGGCGTCTTGCTGCCCTTGTATTACAAGCTGAACCTCACATCCATATATTCTTACCTGGAGCAACGCTTTGGTTTTTCCTCATACAAAACCGGTGCATTCTATTTTGTTGTCAGCCGGTTGATTGGCAGTTCATTCAGGATGTTTTTGGTGGTGATCGTATTGCAACGGTTTGTCTTTGACGGCTGGGGTATCCCCATGGCTGCAACGGTGTCTCTTTTTATGATCCTGATACTTTTGTACACATTTCGCGGGGGAATAAAAACCATTGTATGGACCGACACCCTTCAGACTACCTTCATGATCAGTGCGGTGATTATCAGTATTATTTTGATCTCCAGGCATCTTGACATGGGCCTTGGAGAATTGATTTCAGAAGCGGGTAATCGTGGCTATACGAACTTATTCGTATTTGACATTAATGATCCCCGGTTTTTTCTTAAGCAGTTCTTTGCGGGAATGTTTATCACCATTGTAATGACAGGTCTGGATCAGGATATGATGCAAAAGAACCTCAGCTGCAGAAGCTTGCGTGATGCACAAAAAAATGTGCTGACTTTCGGGGCTGTTCTGATACCCATCAACCTGATGTTTCTGTTCCTGGGTTCTGTGCTATGGATCTTTGCTTTCAAGGAGGGGATCGTACTGGGGCCCGGACAGACATCCGACGAATTGTTTCCCACCATTGCGTTGCAGCATCTGGGGGTGCTTGCCGGTCTGACCTTCTTTTTTGGTTTGGTCTCAGCGGCCTATTCCAGTGCCGACGGAACGCTCACGGCACTAACAACGGTTTTTTGCATTGACTTTCTTGGGCTGAAGAGAAAAAAGGGGGTGACCGAAGAAAAAATCACAAGTATCCGTTACAGGGTGCATATTATGTTTGCTTTTTTGATGATGTTGATTATCATCGGTTATGGTGCAATCAACAACCAGGCACTTATCAGCACCCTGTTTACCATAGCAGGTTATACTTATGGGCCGCTGCTGGGACTATATTTTGTTGGCCTCTACACCAAATGGAAAGTGAGGGATCGCTATGTCCCCATAGTAGCTGTATTATCACCGCTAATGAGCTTTTTGCTCAGCACGAATTCCCAGTGGCTATTCAATGGTTATCGTTTTGGATTTGAAATACTGATCGTCAACGGTTTATTCACCATCTTTGGATTGTATCTGCTGAGAAAAAAGCCCGGCATTTGATGATGCCGGGCTTTCTGGTCTGTTTATTGGTTATTGATAAGATCAATCTACGAAGCTAACCCATCCATGGGTATCCGGTTCTTCGCCGTATTGTATGGCCTGTAATTTTTTGAAAAGTTTTGTTGACCATGGGCCGGCTTTTCCCGGATCGCCAAAGGTATAGGTTTCACCGGTTTCTCTGTCCACAATTTTACCGATAGGGGATATGATGGCTGCGGTACCGCATGCACCTGCTTCTTCGAAGGTGCTGAGCTCCTCTACCGGTACTTCCCTGCGTTCCACCTTCATGCCCATGTCTTCTGCTATTTGCATCAGGCTCATATTGGTGATGGATGGTAAAATAGAATCAGACTTTGGTGTGATGTAGGTGTTGTTTTTAATGCCAAAGAAATTTGCAGGCCCGGCTTCATCAATATACTTTTTCTCTTTTGCTTCCAGGAAAATAACCGAAGCATATCCTTCTGCCTTGGCTCTTTCGGATGCGCGCAGGCTGCCGGCATAATTACCGCCTACCTTGATATGTCCGGTGCCGAGTGGTGCCGCACGATCGTAATCGCGTACGATCTGCATGGTTACCGGGTTGAATCCTTCCTTGAAATAGGGCCCAACAGGACCAACAAACACCATGAAGAGATATTCCTTAGCCGGGTTCACACCAACCTGAATGCCCGTTCCGATAAGCAGTGGCCGAATATACAATGCTGCGCCATGACCGAAGGGTGGCACATACTGTTCATTTAATTTTACAGCTTTTGAAACCATTGTATGGAAAAGGTTCTCCGGAACCCTGGCCATCAAAACGCCATCGGCTGATCGCTGCATTCGGTTGGCATTCTCATCCCAGCGAAACAGTCGTACCTTTTCGTCTTTGCCGCGATAAGCCTTCATCCCTTCAAATGCTTCCTGTCCGTAGTGCAGGCAGGTAGCTGCCATGTGGATGTTGATGGTGGGTGAGGAAGAAACTTCTATCTCTCCCCACTTTCCATCACGGTAATAACATCTTACATTGTAGTCGGTTGGGAAATAACCAAAGGGTAGTTTTCCCCATTCTATGTTTTGCATAATATGAATGATTAGTGAATGAATAGGATACCGTGCTAAATTATAATATTATTTGGAATATTCAGGCCCTTTCTGTGTATTTATTTTTGAATAAACAAAAAGCAGAGATTAAACTGCCTGAACTGGCGTCGGCTTTTACTGGTGCAGGGTAATGGAGTCCATCAGCTGCAGGATTTTGCGGCGCATGGTTGCAGCGTTTCCATCATAGTGATTAACGATGATGACAAAGGCTGCGAGGTTCCCGTTTTGCATGGTTGTATAGCCGGCATATCC
>SKTQ01000083.1 GCA_007122505.1 Bacteroidales bacterium
AAAATATAAAATGTATGAATGGCTGTCAGCATGGCCATTACTGAGCGGTTTTTTGTTGTTTTATCTGAAACAAACAGCTGCAGTAATAATCCTTATAATGATTATTTATTCAGATAAATGATAAAAAACCAAACCATTTGATTTTTTTTACGTAAACACAAAAAGAAACAAGCTGCCTAAGTGCGCTTATGGATAAATGAAACAGTATATATCCAGGCAATTGACAATATTAAACATCAATGATATGCACAGAGTTTTCCCTGCTTTTATTACATATGCTTTGACCATTGCTTTGTTTGTGATATCAGCACTTTCTGCTTTTTCACAAACATTTCCGCCTGATCAGATTGAGAAGGTTGCATGCTATGAGGAGGCGGTTGAGCCTGTCCCACCTGTGGTAATTGACGACTGCGGCGATCCGATGGATGTTGAACTGGTATTGATTGAAGAGTCGCCTGACCCTGCGATATGCGGAGGTGTAAAGACTTTTACATTTCATTACACAACTGATTGTAATGATGCTGAAGGTTATTGGTCTATGATTTATCTGATTGAGGCAGATACAGAATGGCCTGTGGTAATCTCTATGCCTCCGGATATTACGATTTACAGGGATGAGAATTGCGAATATGATGCCCATCCTGACTCTTTGGCATTTGGATATCCGTTGATTGAAGACAACTGCGATCCTGAGCCTGAACTTTATCTGACATATTTAGATAATGTCATTCAGGATGATGTTTGTATGAAAATCATTGCAAGGGTCTGGACAATTTCTGACAGATGCGGAAATGTCCGTCCCGTGCCGGCCGGAAACATTATTATTGTAAAGGATAAAATGCCACCTTCATTGATAGAGGGAGCAGAGATTCCGGAGGGTGAAACCGGTTTAAATCTTTGTTTTGTAGATATTCCTGAAGGACCCACTGAAGATGAAATTGCCGCACTGTTTGAAGATAACTGCGGTGATGTAATTGTAACGAAATCAGGAGCGTTTTTTGGGAACGATTGCGGATGGGAGGTGACCTATACCTATACCATTGAGGATGAGTGTGGCAATGAGGCACAACCAATAGAGATATTTTACAGCGGCGGCAACGAGATACCACCGTTGGTAAGCTGCCCTCCAACACAATATCGTGTATTTCCGCAAGGCACAAATCAATATATTGTAGATGGTAATGAGTTTGATTTTTTGGAAGCCATCGACAATTGCGGCAACTTTCCGATGGTGTCTAACAATTTGAATGAAGCGTCTACCCTCGACGGCTTTGTTTTTGAGGCAGATACCACGGAAGTGATATGGACTGCGGTTGACGCTTGCGGATTATTTACCGAATGTTCTTTTGAAGTAATCATCTTTGCTCCGGATATCCTGCTGGAAAAAACAGGTGTTTGGGTTGATCATAATGGGGATGGATGGCATAGTGCGGGGGATAAAATCTCCTACGAATTTACCATCACAAATATTGGTGATGTTCCCCTTAATGATGTCCATGTCGCCGATGCAAATCCTGATGTTTATATTGGTGATTCATACATTGGCATGTTGGATATTGACGAGGTTGCAATACGCACGGGCGTTTATACCGTCACACAGGCAGACATTGATCAGGGCAGTTTTACAAATTATGCAACAGCAACAGGCACCTTCGACCTGATTCCTGAATTCAGGTATTATACATCAACCGACAGCCATACCGAGATTTTTGTTCAGCATCCTTCTGTTGAGCTGATTAAATCTGCAGATGCTGACTCCATCCCACCGGGATTTGAACTGGGGTATCATCTTATTTTGCAAAACACCGGCAATATAACACTGACAGACATCATCATTACGGATACATTGCCGGCTTATACAAATTTTGTTTGGGTGAGCGGTAATGGCGTGTATGAACCACAATCAAGAACTTTGCAATGGACCTATCTTCAACTGGATGTTGGAGAGATTGTTGAAATGTCGTTTGTGGTTATGGTTAATCAGCAAGTGCCCCACGATTGGTTAATTACGAATTACGCTACTGTTGTTGCCAGCGAGCTGGAAGAAGTGAGCAGCAATATAACGGAGACCTCTATTATTCCTCCACCTGTACTTGAGCTTGTTTCGATCACTCATGTGGCCTGCTATGGAGAAGAAAACGGCAGTGCGACTGTCCAGGTAACGGGCGGTGTACCTGAAATAATCATTACCTGGTTTACCGATCCCATACAAACCGGCGAAACAGCAACGGGTCTTGCTGCAGGCGCATATACCGTGGTTGCAGAAGACAGTATGGGGTTAACCGATACATTGCTGGTCACCATTGAGCAACCACCGGGGCCGCTCAATGCCAATGCAATTGTTTCGGATGTACTTTGTTATGGTGAATCAACGGGTGCCATCACCCTGGAGGTTTTTGACGGCACACCACCTTATCAATTTGAATGGAGCAATGGGGCTTCCACACAGAACCTGACAGGCATACCCGTTGGGTATTACCATGTGCTTATCACTGACGCCAATGGATGTACCTTTGAGCTTGATGCTTATGTGGAGCAGCCTGATGAAATGTATATCTATAATATCGAAATTGTCGGGGTGGATTGTAAATTCGATCCTTTTGGCTCCATTTATTATGAAGTGGACGGAGGTGTACCTCCCTATTCATTTTTGTGGAATACGGGTGAAACTGTTCAGCATCTGTATGACATAATCGGGGGAGAATATGAAGTTGTGATAACGGATCAGAATGGCTGTGAATTGGTCGAAACGTTTTTTGTGGACTATCAGGATGACATTTGTGAGATACTGGTTCCAGGAGGTCTGACGCCTGATGGAGATGGAATCAACGATGTACTCTACATTGATGGGTTACACAGACACCCATTGAATTCCCTGAGTATTTATAACCGGCATGGGACGATGGTTTTCCAGGAATCTCCCTATCAGAATGAATGGGATGGTGTTCCAAACCGCGGTCGGGTTGTGACAGAAGCTGACGGGAGGTTGCCTTCGGGAACATATTTTTATGTACTTGTATTGGAACCCGGTGAGGACCCGTTAACCGGCTATATTTATTTGATCAGGTAATTTTGACTGTTTGCCAGATAATGAAAACAATTGGCACTATGAAATATTTATCAAATCTTTTCGCTGCGATAATCCTCTCTGTCCCGCTCCATGTGTGGGGTCAGCAAGAGGCTATGTTCGGGCAATACATTTTCAACAACTCGGTTATCAGTCCGGCCCAGGCCGGGGCCAATCATGAGAATCAGTGGGGGGCAATAGCCCGGAGCCAATGGATGGGGATCGATGGTGCACCCCGAACCGAATCTATCTATGCCAATCTCCGATTGCCAAGGCAGATAGGCCTGGCCTTTGGCCTCTATCAGGACAGGTTAGGGCCCGAAAAAAACCTGCATTTTATGACCGATGTGGCATATCACGCCCGGTTAACGGAAGATTGGCGTTTGGCTGGAGGTATCCGTCTGATCATGTCGAACTTCAGAATGAATTATACCGATATTCCGAATATTCAGCCCGGAGACCCGTTTTTCCAGGAAGATCTTACCTCCGGCCTTTTAATAAATGTGGGTGCCGGACTATTGGCCTACAACGGAACATACTACTTTGGCATATCAACCCCACGGGCATTTGGAAGCCACCTGGAAGTTCTGGATTCGCAGATCGGTGACGGTAATCCGAATGTCAATATCAAAGATATCGTTAGCCGGCATTACTTCGCCTATGCGGGCGCTAATTATATTTTGTCGGATGAAACCACATTCCTTCCTTCTGTTTTGGTGCGTCATGTAATAGATGCCCCTTTGCAGACCGATCTGAATGCAATTTTTGGCTACCGTAATATGCTTGAGGCAGGTGTTTTTCTGCGGTCAAACCTGGTTGAAAAACATAACCGGGTGGATGCCATAGGGTTGTTGATCGGCATACGATTTTTACCCAACTGGCATTTTGGATATTTGTATGAATATCCGGTATCTGATATAAAATTGGGGTCCAGGCAAACACACGAGGTGTCTCTCAGATTTCTCCTGGAGCCACGACATGACCGGGTTGTTATCCATCCAAGATTTTTCCTATAGACAGTTTGAAAAAACTACTGAACATGAAAAGATATATCTCACATATTTTTGCGGTTTTCTTCCTTTTGGCTGTTAATTTTGCTGCCCAGGTTGCCATTGCTCAAAGATCGGGCCTCCCGGATAATCTTACGGGGATGAATCTGAAAGAAGCTGAAAGGATACTTTCCCGGAGTATAAAACAAGGGAATGATTCACTTAAACCCGATTACGCACATATCCTGTTTTACACAGGTGAACTTCAAAAATCCCTGGCGCTTTACCGCAAAGCGGACTCCCTTGGACTTCCTATGACTCCCAGGCAAAAAGCCAACTATCAGCAAATTGCTCTGCTTATGGGACATCCTTCACCTTTTGCGGACAGGATGGAAGATTACTTTAAGGAAGTTGCAAACAAACAAGTGTCAGCCGATCCTTTTTGCGGCAACTCCGGCGAGGGAAACATTGCCTCTTTTGTTTGGCAGGACAAAGTATTCGTGACATCTTCCAGGGCAAGAACAAGAAGAGAAGCCAGAAATCATGACCTGTTTACACAAAGGCCTTTTTTGAATATATTCAGTTACACACATGATTGTGACCCTGCAGATATTGATTACCTTCCACCCGGCCTGAATACCCGCTTACACGATGGCCCTCTCGCCATTTCAGCAGATACTACACTGGTGGTGATCACAAGGAATTACAGGGAAAGAAATGAAGAGGGGATTCAAACGCTCTATCTGGCCTATTACACCAAGGAAGGTGATGAATGGAGTGATATGCAGGTGTTTCCGTTTGGTGACGCTCAGTTCAATGTAAAGCACCCGTTCATTGATAACAAAAACGGCTATTTATACTATGCCTCCGATAAACCGGGGGGGTATGGTGGTTATGATATCTATAGGTCACAATGGGATGGCGATCAATGGAGTGACCCTGAAAATATGGGCTCCGAAATAAATACCTCTTATGACGAAGTATTTCCGGTGATTGCTCCGGACGGGACTTTTTATTATTCCACAAATCATATTGAAACACAAGGCGGACTTGGGGTTGTGATGTTCAGGGATGGTGAAAGGTTTCTGATGCCGGAAGCCATGAATTCTGTTTATGATGACTTCGCTATCCAGTTTCTGACTGATTCTTCAGGATATTTTACCAGTAACAGGGGGGATGTGCCATTTGGAGACAAATTGTATTATTTTGAAATCTTGCCTCATTTCCCTTTTATTGTTAAAGTGGTTGATGAAATTACCAATGAGCCGATAGAAGATGTCAAAGTCGAGTTTACCGTAGCTGAGCCTCTGTTAAGCGGTATAGGTTATACGTCAGAAGAGGGAGAAGTAACCATCTATGAAGGTCATGAAGAAAAGCTTGAGGTTGATCTTGTTCTCAGCAAGGAAGGTTATCAGACAGCGGAAGTGACATCGGACGAGTTCGTGTTTGAAGACAACCGATGGGTGCTAAATGCCCCGTTGTTTCATCCACATGGTTATTTTGAAGTGTTTTTTGACAACCACTGGCCTGATCCCAATTCCCATTTGCCAACCACCTCCCTTACATATGAGGAAACCTTTGAACAATATATGGGCAGAATGCAGGAATATAAAAATGTGATGGCCAGCCCCCAGGAAAAACTGGAAGAATTTTTTACCCGGGTTGAAGATGGTATGGCCAACCTCCGGAGGCTGGCGGCGTTTCTGCAAAAAGAACTCAGTGAAGGACGGACATATACCATAGTTTTCACATCCCATGCCAGTCCGCTTGGAACAGATGAATACAACATGCAGCTTTCAAAGCGCAGGTTCTCCTCAGTGGAAAATTATCTGAAAGCATGGGATAATGGTGCGCTAAGGGAATTTATTGAATTGGGCATGCTGGATTATGCCAACGAACCATTCGGCTCAAGCCGGGTGCCGGCAGGTATTCCCGGTGATGAAGATGTGGAACGGGCTATTTATAGTGTTGAAGCAGCGGAGTGGCGTAAGGTAACCATCTCCTGGAGACGCTTTGTTATGGAGCCCTGATTCATCGGTAGAGTGAACACATGAACATACATACCTCTGGTTAATTGATTGTTAGTAACATTCACAAACATTTGCAGATGTAACGAAACCACTTCCTAAAAAGCCAACTGCCCGCAAGCTTTGCTTTTGCAAAACCTGCGGGCAGTTCCTGTTTTAAGAATCAGTATGTTGTTGCGGATAGTGATGGCCGGAAACAACGGTTTTTTTAGAACGCCGCTCCCGCCAATACCAAAGCTACGATCGATACAAGCTTGAGGAGGATGTTGAGCGAAGGACCTGAGGTATCTTTCAAGGGGTCGCCAACGGTATCGCCAACAACCGACGCTTTGTGTGCTTCAGAGCCTTTGCCATATTCTTTGCCATTGTGAACAATCCCTTTTTCGATGAGTTTCTTGGCGTTGTCCCACGAACCACCGGCATTCGACTGCAGGATGGCCAGAAGTACGCCCGATACGGTTACACCCACCAGAAGTCCGGCAACGGCTTCGGGTCCGTGTTCCTTTCCGAAAAGGAACCAGGTAAGTACAGGTACCGCAACCGCGATTACTCCGGGAAGGATCATCTGGCGAAGGGCTGCCCTGGTGGAGATGGTAACACAACGACCGTAATCTGGTGTCCCTTCGGCAGCATCCATAATGTCTTTGTCCTCTTTACTCCATTTTGATACATCTGTATCCTGGTTTTTCTTCATCACAGCCAGCGCCTTATTGAGCGGTTCAATGGTGGCAAACTGGTTCCTCACTTCTTCGATCATATACTGGGCCGCATCGCTCACTGCCTTGATGGTCAGTGCCGAAAATACATAAGGAAGCAAAGCCCCCACAAAAACGGTGGCGATTACATAGGGTTTTGACACGTCGATGGAACTGATGCCTGCTGCCACCATATATGCGCCAAAGAGCGCAAGTGCCGTTAGTGCTGCTGATCCGATGGCAAAACCCTTTCCAATGGCTGCAGTGGTGTTGCCAACCGCATCCAGCTTGTCTGTGCGTTCCCTGACCTCTGGCTCCAGCTCGGCCATCTCGGCAATACCACCCGCATTGTCGGATACAGGTCCGTAAGCGTCAACCGACAGCTGAATGCCAAGGTTGGACAGCATACCTACAGCGGCGATGGCAATACCGTATAATCCACCAAGATAAAATACCAGCATGATGGCAGTACCAATGATCAGTATGGGAATAATGGTGGAAAGCATGCCGATACCAAGTCCGGAGATAATGTTTGTTGCACTTCCTGAAGTAGACTGGCGGGCAATGATGCGGACAGGCAGATAATTTGTTCCGGTGAAGAACTCAGTGGAATAGCCGATCACAAGACCTGCGAGCAAGCCAACCACTGACGACATAAAAATGTTAAACCCGGTAACCGTGCGTTCAACACCACCGTAAAGTACATCGGTAAATGTGATGGATGAGGGAAAAATGTTTGTTATCAAAAGGTAGGAGAATACCACCATAATGAATGAGGATACCAATTGCGCTGCATTCAGGGCATTCTGTGGATTACCACCTTCCTTTACACGGATGAAGTAGGTTCCGATAATGGAAGCGATGATCCCTGCGCCGGCAAGGAACAAGGGCAGTACGATGGGCGAAAGTCCGCCAAACATATCGGTATAACCACCCTGGTTAAAGATGGCGGATGCACCCAGAAATGAAGCGCCAAGAACCATGGCTGCGATCATTGATCCCACATACGACTCAAAAAGGTCAGCACCCATACCGGCCACATCACCTACGTTGTCGCCAACGTTATCGGCAACGGTTGCCGGGTTTAAGGGGTGGTCTTCAGGTATGCCCGATTCCACTTTCCCAACAAGGTCAGCACCCACATCGGCAGCTTTGGTAAAGATACCCCCACCAACACGTGCAAACAATGCAATGGATGATGCGCCGAATGAATATCCGGTTACCACGGTGAGGACTCTTTCCACACTGGCAATGCTTTCAACACCGAAAAGATTTGCATAAACAATAAAGAGGATACTGAGACCCAGAATACCGAGGCCAACAACAGACAGTCCCATTACACTACCGCCGGCAAAGGCAATGCGCAAAGCGGGATTGAGGCCGGTGCGGGCGGCGTTGGTTGTACGAACATTTGCTTTGGTGGCAATGCGCAAGCCGATAAAGCCTGCCAGACCGGAGCTCAAAGCACCCATGATGAACGATACTGCAACCAGGGGTGAAGAGGTTTCTGACCTGGTGGCAATGGCCAGCAACAGGGCAATGGAAACGACGAAAATGGATAAAATCTTGTATTCAGCCTTGATAAAAGCCATGGCACCATCGGAGATGTAGCCGGCGATCTTTATCATTTTGTCATTGCCTTTGGGCTGTTTTTTAATCCAAAGGGCTTTCGAAATCGTAAACAACACCGCTATGATGCCGATCACGGGGATGAGATACAGGTAAAAATTGTCCATGATATAATTTGTTGATTTAATGGTTATGGATGACTTATTTGTTCAGGGAAACAACCATTTTAAAAAAAAGTTTATCCGAATCTATAAATATTTAAAAAATTTTTTTGAAAAATATTTTTGCCACGAATGCACGAATGAAAAAATCAAAGGATATACCTTATAATTTATTAAATTTACCGTGAGAGATAGAATTCAATTACTTTTTTTATAGAATTTCCGCAGTAGGCTCTGGTATAGGAGTTACGGCGAACTTATAAAATGATAATCAAAGTGTTGCCGGGCATAAAGCAATTGCAACAGGAGTTTCTATGACCTTGGAAGCAGTTATAAACAGAGCAGTACCAGGAGTAGGAACCCCGATAATGACAAGGGGTTTGATTGATGGAACTAAGAGATTCATGGATTACTCAGTAAATATAACGGAAAAATAAGAAATGGGTATCGTTAAATTCATTTTTGGAGTAATAATTCTTTTTATGGGATTATTTTTCCTTATAAGGGCTATAATAAAAACATGGGGCGAGCAAGGCAAATATCGAGACCCACTCCAATCACACATGCATGCACATGGATATTTTGGTTTTGGATTCTTGATAATATGGGGAGTTTATCTGATATTTTCGTCATTTAGTTAACTATTTCAATCATTAAAAAGTATTAAAGAAAAAGCACTGAGCCGGATATAAATAAGTGACCAGCACCGGACCTTGCCAGGTTAACAATCTTGAGAGCTTACAAAACAAACTGAGAAATGCCATCTGCTGAACAAGTATAAGAATAATCAATTTTATCTCTATTTTTGTAAGCTTAAAAGAAAATAGAGTATCCATGAAAAAAGAAATACAAATAATCAGTGACGAAGCAATCATTATCAAAATATACGTGATACGGGGCAGGAAAGTGATGATAGACAGAGACCTGGCCCAATTGTATGATGTAGAAACCAGGGCACTGAACCAAGCGGTTAAAAGGAACGAAAAACGCTTTCCTGATGACTTCATGTTCCAGATGACCAGGGAAGAAATGCAGGAATGGAAATCACAAATTGTGATATCCAATAGGGAAACCATGGGACTGCGAAAACCCCCGCTGGTATTTTCGGAGCAAGGCGTGGCCATGCTTTCCAGTGTGCTGAACAGCGACAGGGCCATTCAGGTAAACATCCAAATCATACGGGTGTTTACCAAAATGCGTGAACTGCTCACTACCCATAAAGAAATCCTGGAAAAACTTGAACAACTTGAAAAGAAAGACTTAGAGCAGGACGATAAAATCATGCTCATTTTTGAATACCTCAAACAGTTGGAAAAGGCCAAGCAGGAAGAACTGGAATACCGCAACAGACAGCAGATTGGCTACAAACGAAACAAGGAAGAGTAAACTCTGGAAATCCATCCAGTACCCACATGGGGGAAAAACAATTCTTCATTGAATTAGCGATGCAATGGTTCTACGCTGGCTTTGAAAGTTTCCCAAGTGGTAAGAATTGTGACAAGCGTTTAAATGGTGTAATGAGCATTTTTCATTTAACTGAAATATTTCTTAAAACTTTATATGTTTCTATTTGTGAATGCTTTAGCTACCTTTATTGCCTAAATGGTATAAAAAATGCCACGAATGCACGAATGAAAAAAAATGACCCCTGACCAACCAAATATTTTCTACTACCTACTACATACTGCATACTACCTACTTAATACTCAAATCCCACCACCCGCCTCCCCCTCGTTTTCACCCTTTCCACCCCGGACGTCGAACATCCAACCCCCGATATTGTTTCCTAAGTTGTAATCCGTTATCTTTGGGGTAGTGCCGGCC
>SKTQ01000015.1 GCA_007122505.1 Bacteroidales bacterium
ACCCCCCCCTGTTTTCTCGCGGAAGCCTCCCCCCATACCCAGAACCCCAGGATCATAAATCCAAACAGCACATTCCAAAGTATATCATGAACCGGTTGAAACAAATCGGGATAAAAGCTTCCAAGGTACCCCATGCTGATAAACCGCAGGTTATTCAAAATAAAAACACTGAGGATGAACACAGCCAGGCTTTTGAACTTGTGCCTCAGGGGCCAACGCGTAAAAATCACGATGGCCGCACCCAGGAAATAAAAGGTGTATGCCGTACACTCCATCACCACCCGCATGGTAAAGCCGTTAACGGTCAAAAAGGGAACCCGGCTCATCTCCACAGGCAAAAACAGGATCTTTCCGAACCAATAGGCAGAATAATTGGTAAAACGCACAAAAAACTCCCGGAAAGGTTCTTTGAGAAAAGGCAGGTGGACCAATGCAAGGAGGGCGAACCAAAGGATAAAGGCCCACAAAAGGGGTTTTAGCTTCTCGATAATGGCACGTTGCTGTGCTTTTAACTGTTGTTTTTGCCGTTGTTCTTTTTTCCGGTCTTTTCTGGCGCCCATAAAATGCTTTTTTTGGAAAAAACATACAAAGATATGCATGTTTTGAGAAACCGTAAAACCACAATAATCTTTGGACAAAAACAATCATCTTTTTTTTTGTCCCCTTGCGGTTATTTTTTTGACACCGGTGGCAGGGAAAAAAATATGGTTACTTTTGTTATTCTAAACAATGAAAAGAACATTTTGAAACCGGAGAAGAAAATTGGTGAAGGGCATTTCAGGGAGTGTTTTGCCGTTGAAGGAGAGCCCGGCTTATGCATAAAAAAGCTGAAGCCGACTCTTTCCTTTTGGCAACGGCTGCAGTTATTTTTGCTGAGGCGAAACATTAACAGGGAAGAGTATAACGTCTATTATCGCTTACCAAGTGAACTGAAACCCTATTTTAATCCCGCTGTCAGCATTTCTTCCGACAGCCTGATTGTTGTTCGGCCAATGGACTATGACGGGTCTCATTCACGACCGGTGAGTGATTATGGGAAGGTATCCAACAGAATATTCTGGGAAGAGGTTGAACATATCGTTTCTCTTTTTGAAAAGCACAACTTCTGGTTTCTGGATGCATTTCAACTGGGAACCAATGTGTTTGTACAACGATTGTCAGAAGAGCAATGGAGGCCGGTCATCATTGATTACAAAAGGCAGGGCTGGCGGTCTTACCCGATGCAGCTGAACCTGCTTATGCATTCAGAAAAAAGAAAGAAGTTTTATAGAAAATACCGGCGTTTTCTCACGTTGTTCAAAGACAAACCCGCCAAATAATATTTCGTAATGAAGAAACCCGACTTCTGCTCCGACCATACTGCCCCCCGCAGGCTGAACGGGGTAAATCCGCTATCTGATGAGCTTTTGGAATGGTTCTATCGCTTTGCCGCCAGCGGAGGAATTCCTGCATCCTGGGTCGGCCCCGATTATTCGTCGCTACCGAAACCCCAAAACAAAACCCCTTTAAGCATTGAAATTGTCAGTCATTGCTGGAATTATGCCAACATATTAAGTTATCAGCTAAGCTCCCTGGTGCGCTTCCCGCCAAAGGAAGTGAAGGTTTGTATGACCGTTTTCTATAGTCCAGAGGATAAACGAACATGTGAAGTGTTGGATTATTTTGGAAAAATCATGTTGGACAATGTTCGCTGGAACTTTTGGCCGCTGGAAAAGGCTTACTTGCTTCGAAGAGCCATTGGGCGCAATCTTGCTGCGTTACAGTCGCGTGCCGACTGGGTTTATTTTACCGATTGTGATGTGCTGTTCCGGGAGGATGCGCTTGACATGATGGGGCAATCGCTCAGGGGAGAAAACAGTTTGCTGGTATATCCCAGGGTTCACCAGGTGTCTGAACTTTTACCCAACGATGATCCTGTTTTTCAAGACTATACTCAGTCCGGCATGATTCGGGACATACTCCCCGAACGCTTTTATCCGGAAGAAAGAAACCGTGCCATTGGCTGCTTTCAAATAATGCGGGGTGATGCTGCCCGCCTTGGGGGATACTGCCAAAACATCACCTATTATCATCGTCCTGTCAAAAGATGGCGAAAATGTTATGAAGACCGTACAATTCGCTGGTTGCTTGGCACACAGGGAACACCGGTTGATGTGCCGGGCTTTTTTCGCATCAGGCATGCTGCAAAAGGCAGAAAGGGTAAAGTCGTTGGGGAAAGCTGAAAAGGACAGCACAAAAAAACCACTCACAACGTAAAAACGCCGCAAGTGGTTCTAAATGTGCGTGGTACCACCCGGAATCGAACCAGGGACACACGGATTTTCAGTCCGTTGCTCTACCAACTGAGCTATGGTACCAGCAGTTGACGCTGCAAATGTATAAAACATTTTTGAAATAAAAGGCGTTTTTTTGTGTTTTATTCATAAAGCAATGATTTTTAAGTACCTTTGACCTCTTTTTTGACACAACCCACTTATTTTGCAAAGGAGTGAACAATCATCCGGCCCGCCTGGTCATAGATATCGGAAACACCCTGTGTAAAGCCGCTGTTTTTAAAGGTTCAGAAATGGTAACCCTGTGGACAGGGAATCATCCTGACAAAGCAGCCGTCGATCAGCTTGTGTACACCTGGCAGCCCGGTGCAGCCATCCTGTCATCCGTCAGAAAAAGCGGCGAAGGCCATC
>SKTQ01000262.1 GCA_007122505.1 Bacteroidales bacterium
AAACATAACGCATCATGTGGATCCGGATCGTTGTTCTCGCATTGTATGCCCTGATGATTATCTGGGTAGGTATTCGTGGATTTAGAAGCACAAAAACCTTTAAGGATTTTTACCTGGGAGGCGGCAATGTGGGCCCCTGGATGACCGCTTTTTCCTATGGAACGGCATATTTTAGCGCGGTTCTCTTTATTGGATTTGCGGGCAACATCGGCTGGAACTTTGGTTTTTCCGGCATGTGGATCGCGCTGGTGAACGCCCTGCTGGGTGTGTTGCTGGTATGGCGGTTGGTGGGAATGCGACTCAAAGACGCCGCCATCGAATACAATGCTTATACATTGCCGGAGTTTCTCAGGAAACGCTATCGGTCACCGGAACTGAAACTCCTGGCCAGCCTGGTGATCTTTATTTTTATGATACCTTATACGGCAGCTGTTTTCATGGGACTATCCTACCTGTTCACATCCAATTTCAATATTGAATACTGGCATGCATTGGCCTTCATGGGCTTTTTTACCGCGCTATACATGGTCCTGGGTGGTTATAAGTCTATGGCATTGATCGACATGATCTTTGGTATCATCATGGCGGTGAGCGTGATCATTCTGTTTTTCAGTACGTTAAACGAGGGCGGGGGATTGCAGCAAATCACTTTCGACCTTAGGGCCATTGATCCCAAACTTACCCAGGCGGTTGGTCCCCCCGGATGGTGGCCCCTCCTCTCGCTGGTTTTGCTTACCAGTATGGCCCCCTTCGCCATGCCGCAACTGATGCAAAAATTTTATGCCATCAAGGACAAAGCGACAGTTAAACGCGGAATGCTGGCATCGACCTTGTTTGCGATCCTCATTGGCGGTGTGGCTTACTTCGTGGGATCAACATCCAGGATATTTTTGAGTCCGGAAGGCACACCGGCTGCTTTTGGCGATGCCGGACAGCCCTTGTATGATATCCTGATGCCCGAACTGCTCACCAATGTAGTACCGGTTTCATTAAGCGTGATCATCCTCCTGCTCATCCTTTCGGCCTCCATGTCAACACTTGCGGCCCTCGTGCTGGTATCCAGCTCAACATTTGTAAAGGACTTTTACCAGGGATTCATCAACAACAGAGTAAAGGATAAAACCCTGACACTGATGATGCGTCTCATGAGTGCATTGTTCATTTTTTTATCGGTGGTACTTGCATTTTTGAATCTCGACAGCATTGTTGCAATACTGGGTATTTCGTGGGGTGCCCTGGGCTCTTTTTTCCTGGGGCCGTTTATCTGGGGCTTGTATAGCAAAAAGGTCAGAAGAAGCGGTGCCATTGCATCAGGAACTGGCGGATTGTGTGTGTGCCTGCTCCTGTATGCATCAGGGGTACCATCGCCGCAGGCCGGAACCATTGGCATGTTTACCTCGCTGGGGCTGAACCCGTTAGTGAGTTACTTGCGAAACAAACACACAAAAGCAAGCGTGATGTCGATTGTGTTTTTTTTGATGATTCCACTCACAGTTTTCTCCAATGAGCCGGAAAAAACCGAAAATGATGATTCACGATTCTCATTTCGCATCACCGGCTTTGTTAAAACAGATTACTGGATCGACAGCCGGACTGTGGTAGCTGCAAGAGAGGATCTTTTTTTGCTGTACCCTGCCGCTAAGTTGCCCGATGTTGATGGCAAGGATATCCATGGTGATCCGGTATTCAATTTTTCTGCCATTACCTCCAGGCTGGCCACCCACATGGAAGGTCCTGATGCTTTCGGAGCAAATATTTCCGGAATGATAGAAGCCGATTTTTCCGGGGTTACCAACGCCGACATCAATGGTTTTCGCCTCCGGCACGCATACCTCAACATGCGCTGGGACAGTTGGAATCTGATGCTTGGTCAATACTGGCATCCGTTGTTTACCCCTGCTGTAACACCCCGTGTTGTTTCGCTCAATACAGGTGCTCCCTTTCAACCCTTTATCAGGAATCCGCAGGCAACTTTGTCACATTTCCGGGGGCAGTCACAATGGCTCTTTTCATTGGTCGGACAACGCGACAATGCCAGTGACGGCCCACGGGGCACAACACCGGATTATCTCAGGCAAAGCATACTCCCCAACCTGCATTTGCAATGGTCGGGCAATTATGAAAACTTCACGGCCGGACTGGCTGCCGATTACAAAGTATTGCGTCCGCGGCTGAAAACAGATGCGGATATTTACACCTCAGAGAGCATTGGGTCTTATGCATTAATGGCATATGGCAGATACCGCTTTGATCTTCTCGACATCAGCATGAAAAGTATATACGGTCAAAACCTCAGCGAACATCTCATGCTGGGCGGATATGCAGAAAGTTTCCTGGATGAAGAAACAGGCCATGTGGAATATACGCCCCTCAATCACTTGTCGGCATGGATGAATATCCTTTATGGTGACAGGGTGCTGGCCGGACTTTTTATGGGTTATGCCCACAATTTCGGTGCTTCCGATCATGTGGCAGGTAGCTTTTATGGAAGGGGAAGCGATATTGCATATTTATACAGGATTGCACCCTCCCTAACCTTTTCCTCAGGCAGTCTGGCCCTTTGCGCTGAACTTGAATATACCTCCGCTGCATTCGGAACGCCCGATGCGAAGGGAAAAGTTAGGAACCATGATGAAGTGGGCAATTTCCGTCTGCTTTTTACAGCTCTGTATTACTTTTAAAG
>SKTQ01000175.1 GCA_007122505.1 Bacteroidales bacterium
GCTCAAAAGAAACACACGGGGTGCCGCACTATATGCGTTTTACAATTGCAATGCTGCTGAAGGTATTGCGAATGGCAATCCTGTTTATGAAAGCAACCATATATGGAGGTACTTTGAATTTTGCGTAGGTATTCTTATTTTCGTAAAAAAAAGCAAAATGTCGCATCTTCATAAATGGAAAGACAAAGATCAGATTACCATAAAGCAGGATAAAACCTACAAAAGATTCAGCTTCAAAACCATTACATCCGAGCTGCTGGAATTTTTACTTGTCAATAAAGGACTGATCTATACGATCAAACAGCTTACCGTTGCACCCGGAGAAACATTGCGCGGCTACATGCAAACCGACAGGGAGCGATTAACAGGGGCAGCAAAGTATTTTATTTTGATGGTAGGGCTTTTTTATTTTGTGTTTTTCCGGTTCACGCATGCACCTTATGTGGAAGGTTATCTTGAGCAACTGAAAGCGGAAGGATCTGATGAGTTTGCCATTTATTTCCAGGTGTATTTCCTTGATCAGCTAAGCATCTGGTCAGCGCTGGCCATTTTTATATTCGCCTGGCTGAGTCGCTTGTTTTACAGGAAACACGGCCTTTACTACACCGAACATTTGATCTTACATACCTACATTAACGCCCAAATGGCTTTTTTCAAACTTGTCCTGCTCCCCTCGGTGCTTCTCATTGGGCATGCCGGCTATAATGTGATAGAAATAATTGCTACCCTGGTTTACTATGTGTTTGTGCTGCATCATTTTTTTCGCGAAAAATTTGGCAACACTCTTTGGAAAAGCATATTGATCATCATTTTGGGCTATATGCTATTTATCTTGTTAATGATGATTTTCTGGTTTGTTTTTGGAATATTTCTCGGCCTTAGTCAGTCATACAAAGGCTAAGATGTATTGTTCATGATTGTATTACAGTGCATTTTTTTGATCACCATAAACGACGAAGACCAATACTTCTTGAATATCCCACGTGGGTATTATCTACCAAACACCATATAAAATGCTTTGCCTATTTCTGTTCCCAAAACAAAAATGATTAAACCAAGTACCAGGATGAACAACACCCTGATTGCTGATTTTTCATGCTTTTTCAGGCTGTTCCACTTCTGATTAAATCTTTCCTGTAAGTTCATTGTTCTTTATATTATGTTTTTCGGATAACAAATATTATAGAGGGATGTTTACAATTTCCCCGGTTTCTTTGAGAAAAACAATTACAGATTGCCGATTATTCAATTTTTTTTACTGCTGTCCGGGAAAAAAGGCATGATGGCTCTGAAACGCTTAATCTATATCGTCCCTGCGGGACTTAAAAGATTGGCGGGTTGTTTTTTATTCTGCGGTGAAGATGATTCAGAAAGATGCAAAATAACACAATCATCAAGTATGTACATCGTGTTCCCCAAGCAAAGGCATTTAGATGTGTAAGAAAATCCTCAAACGGGACTGCTCTTTTTTTCAATGTTCAAAATCCAAAAGCTGCCACAACCAAATCGCATGGGTGGCCTATCAGAACATCTTAAAAAACAGTGATTTAAAAATTGCCTTCATGCTGCCTGAAGGAGGGCGGTCATTATTCCCGGGAATAGAGTGACTTTGGTGTGAATTTTTCACAGATGTTTATCCATAACAATTATTAGAATGTACAATGAAAGAACCTTGCATATAGCAACTTAGTTTGCCCGAAGAGGTATAACACCTGACATCAGCCAACGATGGTGCATATAGCCAACACTCAACATTTCATAATTGATACGAAATACAATGCCAGTACAAAATAAAGAAATAGCGGATATATTGAATGAAGTAGCCGATTACCTGGAAATAAAAGGCGAGAATCAGTACCGGATCAACTCTTATCGAAATGCAGCCCGGACTGTAATGGGCTTGTCAGAAAGTATCTCACAGATGGCCCGCGATGAAAAGGATATTCAGGCTATTCCTGATATTGGTGAAAGCATGGCGGAAAAAATTACTGAAATTTCCCAAACTGGCAAACTAAAACAGTTGGAAAAGTTAAGGAAGCAGTTCCCTGAATCACTCAGAGATATTATGAAACTTGAACAGATGGGGGCCAAACGCACAAAAATTCTATATGGAGAATTGAATATTGAGTCTGTTGATGAATTACAAAAAGCTGCCAAGGAAGGGAAAATTGAGCAACTGGAAGGATTTGGAGAAAAAACCACCAAAAAAATTCTCAAAGAAATAAAGCAGTTTTCTGAGAAAGGAGGGTCTGAAAGGTTCAAACTGCATGATGCCGTTGAAATGATTCAACCGATGTTGAAATATCTTGAAAAGGAAATGGATAATATAACCATTGCAGGCAGCTACCGGAGGATGAAAGAAACAGTGGGCGATATAGATTTATTATGTTCAGCCAAAGATCCGGAAAAAGCAATGCAACATTTTTGCGATTATGAAGAAGTGCAGGATGTTCTTTCTCATGGAGAAACCCGCTCATCGGTGCGGCTACGAACCGGCCTTCAGGTAGATATTCGCATCGTTAACAAAAAATCATTAGGGGCCGCCAAGCTGTATTTCACAGGTTCCAAGGCCCATACGGTTGCACTGAGAAAAATGGCTAAAGAGAATGATCTTAAAATCAATGAATATGGTATTTATAAGGGAAAGAAAAGAGTTGCCGGAAACACGGAAAAGGA
>SKTQ01000292.1 GCA_007122505.1 Bacteroidales bacterium
TCAACGGATGGTCCGTTGACGATATCCATATTTATACCGGCACTGAACCGGAGCCTTGCTATCCGCCAACAGCGCTTACTGCCGGAGAGATCACCAATGAGTCGGCTGTGCTTAACTGGCAAGCCGGAGGTTCTGAGGCTGAATGGGATCTTAAATATGGTACACCGGGCTTTAATCCGGAAACCGACGGAACACTCATCAGTGGCATTATCCAAAAGCCATATACCCTCTCAGGCCTTGAACACAATACAGATTATAGTTTTCATGTGCGGGCCGTCTGCGGTGACACACACAGTGACTGGTCGGATCCGGCCCCATTCACTACAGAACTGAACACCTATATTGTTCATGCAACGGCAGGAGAGCACGGGAGCATTGACCCAGAAGGAGAAATTGAAGTGGTGCACGGTGAGGATATTCTTTTCTATTTCTATCCTCAGAACCACCACCACATTGCAGATGTTTCCCTGGATGGTGCAAGTGTGATGGATCAGATTGAAATGATCGACGGCCCACTTGGTGAAGGTCATTATCATATGATGGAGGTGATTAACGACCATGCTTTGCATGTGGACTTTGCCGTAAATATTTATCATATTGATGTGACTGTTGATCCGATAGAAGGCGGAACTGTGAACGGTTATGGTGATTATCCCTACGGTACGGAAGTCAGCCTGTTGGCTGAGGCTGCCACCGAATTTCTCTTCCTGCACTGGAAAGAAGATGGAGAAGTGGTTCATGATGAAGCGCAATACAACTTCTTTGTGGATGGTGACCGGGCTTTGAGTGCGCACTTCCAGTCAACAGTGGCCACTGAAGATTTACCCGGCGGAATCAGCGGAATCAGCGTATATCCGAATCCTGCCGATAACCACCTGTGGGTTTCGTTCTATAATAACCATGGTTCGGATGTCCGGATTATGTTGCTGAATCTGCAGGGACAACAAGTTATTGAGAAGCTTGTTTCCGATGCAGGTGCACAAAGTGTGAAATTCGGACTCGAAGGCCTGAATGGCGGAGTTTACATCATACAGGTTGAAGCAGGCGGTTCCATGCATCATCATAAAGTAATCGTACAATAATACGAGGCCTTTGTTCCGGTAGCCGGGAATATCCCATTTTGCCGCAGCGAAGGTTCTCCATTCCTTTTTTCACCGGATGTATCCGAGGGCAGAAAGGAACAGCCGGCAACAAAGAGGCCGTCCCAAAAATTGCTTTGGGGCGGCCTCTTATTCTTTCCGCAGATTTTTTCGAAAAACATTATTTTTGCACAAAAACAAAAACCATGTCAGGACATAGCAAGTGGTCAACCATAAAGAGGAAGAAAGGAGCCCTGGACGCCAGGCGATCCAAGATTTTTTCCCGGATTATCAAAGAAATCAATGTGGCGGTGAAGGAAGGGGGCAACGATCCCGATGGCAATCCGCGGCTTCGTCTGGCCATTGCCAATGCCAAGGGTGTGAACATGCCCAAGGATAACATTCAGCGGGCCATTTCTAAAGCCGGAGACAAGAACTCGGCCGACTTCCAGGAGATAACCTACGAGGCATACGGCAATTTTGGCGTTGCCATGTATATTGAATGCTTAACCGACAACCAGCAGCGAACGGTCGCAAATATCCGCTCTTATCTGAATAAACATGAGGGAAAGCTCGAAACAAAAGGGGCATTGAGTTTTCTGTTTGACAGGAAAGGCGTGTTCACCATTCCGGCAAAAACGGTGGAGGAAAAAGGATACGATGAAGATGACTTTCTGATGGAAGTGATTGATGCGGGTGCGGAAGAAGCGGAGAACGAAGAAGGTTTCTACACCATTTACACCGCCATGGAGGATTTCGGGAATATGGTGAAAAAACTGGAAGAAATGGGCGTTGATGCGGAAAATGCCGAGCTGCAGCGTATTCCCGGGACTACCGTTAAACTAGACAAAGATCAGGCGCAAAAGGTATTAAAGCTTGTAGATGTTGTTGAAGAGGACGAAGACGTGCAAAATGTCTTTCACAACCTCGAGATGACTGATGAGATCATGGACGAAATGTAAGATGTGTCTGTGCCGGTTTCTCACCTGCATTTGTGAGCAATGTGGGCTCAGAATGCAGGAATGGCATGTATGAGTTTTTTGGTATAGTCATTGACAGGATTTGCATATAGCCGGTCTGCGTCGTTCAGTTCCACCAGTTTCCCTTCATGCATAACCATTACCCTGTCCGACATATATTTTACTACCGAAAGGTCATGGCTGATCAAGAGGTAGGTCAGGCCAAAACTTTCTTTCAGATCATTCAATAAATTAAGTACCTGGGCCTGAACGGATACATCAAGTGCTGATACCGATTCGTCGCACACGATAAACTCCGGATTCATGGCCAGGGCTCTTGCTATACAGATCCTCTGTCGCTGCCCTCCCGAAAACTCGTGCGGATACCTGTAATAATGCTTTTCTTCCAGTCCAACTTTTTCAAGGATATCCAGGATATAATTTTTTCGTGCCTTGTTGTTTGTTAGGATGCCGTGCACCCGCATTGGTTCCATGATGGCTTCGCCGGCGCTTATTCCGGGTGTAAGGGAGGCATACGGATCCTGAAAAATGATCTGAAACTTTGGCCTGAGCGCACGTAGTTTTTTAGAAGACATCCCGGCAATATCAACACCTTTGTAAACAACTTTTCCCGA
>SKTQ01000242.1 GCA_007122505.1 Bacteroidales bacterium
CGCCCTCCAAAAGCTTAATATCCGGGTTAAGGATGGTAAAGAAGGGGCAAGCTGGGAAATAACGAATTAAACCGGTATCCGAATCTCTTTGCTGTGAGCGGATTTTATTCGGTAGCTGTATGTAAACGCTGCCCTCTGTTACAAGTAATCCAATATCCGTCCCGACATATGTAACAGGGATATTTCGGCAAGCTTCGCTTGATATTGAATGGAAACCAGGCGTTCTTCCGCTTCCAAAAGGCTTTTCTGTACCTCTCTTAACTCAATACCGGAAAGATTCCCCAAACGGTAACGCTCAAAAGCAATGTCAAACGTTTCATAGGCCACCCGCAGGTTTTGCGATTCCATTTCAACAAGGCGCAGGTTATTCAGATACACATTGTAGGTAGTGATCAGGTCAGCCAACAGGCTGTTCTCGGTATCTTCCATTCGTAAACGGCTGTTGTCAACAGCAATGGTGGCATTACTTATCCTCCGGCGCTGGTTAAAACCGTCAAAAATATTGATGCCCAAAGTCACACCGTAGTTCATTCCGTAGGTTTGCTGGTCGCTGAATGAACCCGCCTGAAAGGTGTTGTGAGAAAAAGAATAAGCCGTGCTCAGATTCAGGTAAGGATAAGCCTGTGAACGGACAATTCTTTTGTCATGTTCTGCGATCATTTTGTCTTTCGCCACCATTTGCAGGGCAGTGTTATTTTGTCTTACTAATCTTTCAAGGGTTTCAAAGATCAGAATATCGTTGAGCGGGATAATGGTATCAGTGGTTTGCAGATTAAAACGAAGGTCATCCATAGCCATCAGTTCATTGAGCCGAACCCTCGAAGCACGCACTATTTCTTCTTGCCGGGTCATTCGTGAACTGTCGGCGTTCAGAAACACTTCCGCCTGCAAAAGCTGCAGCTTTGACCCTGAACCCAGCAAAAAACGCTCTTCGTCAATGCGCACCCGCTCCCTCGACAGATCCACGGCAAATTTCAGATTGTTGAGCAACCGCTGCTGCTGAATGAAATTAAAATATTCGGCCGTAAGCGTAGCCACCAGGTTTTCAATGGACATACGCGTTCGCAATTCACCCATATCCTTTAACGCTTCGAGCTTTTCATAATTGGTCTGAACACGGAAACCGTCAAACAATGTCCAGCCAAGTCCCAGACTGGCACTGCTGACCGTATTGTGGATGTTTCGCAGTGAAGACTTATTGCCGTCAAAGTCGGTGCGGTCAGTGTTATTATAAGTACCCGAATGTTGCGAGCGCAAATCCACAAAAGGCAGAAAACCTGCGTTGCCACGGGTAAAATTATTTGCCGACACCTGCTCATTGTTTCGGGCGATTCGTATCGAATAATTGTTTTCCAGCCCTGTGGCGATCACATCCTGTAAACTCATTGGCTGTGGTTGCGCCATAACCATTGACGAGAGCAGGATGAGTAAAGTGCTTATCGTGAAATGCTTCATTATTTCTTTTGCATTTAATCCGTACAATGAAACCAAAAAAATGTATCCAAATTCATTATTCTTCTTCGTCCGCCTCAATGTTCTTTACTTTGCTGGAAGAAATATAGGTATAGATGGCCGGTACCACAAAAAGGGTGAGGAATGTGGAAAGGATCAGCCCGCCGATCACAGCCACACCCATAGCCATACGTCCCTGGGCACCTTCTCCAAAACCAAGAGTGAGAGGCATCACACCCAGTATGGTCGACAAGCTTGTCATCAGGATGGGCCTGAAGCGAGCTGCTGCCGCATCTTTGATCGCAGCCAGTTTTTCAAGTCCGGCCCGTTTGCGCTGATTGGCAAACTCCACCATCAAAATCCCATTTTTAGATACCAGGCCAATAAGCATAATGATGCCGATTTGGCTGAAAATATTCATGGTGATGTTAAAATACCACATAAAAAGTAAAGCACCGGTGATAGCCAGAGGAACTGTCATCATCACGACCAGCGGATCTTTAAAACTTTCAAACTGAGCCGCCAAAACAAGGAAAATAAGAATGATTGCCAATACAAAAGCATATACCAGGCTGGAAGCACTTTCCTGGTAGTCTCTTGACTCTCCTGCAAGAGCAGTGCGGAAGGTGTCGTCAAGTACTTCGTCCGATATCTTGTGCATTTCTGCAATACCCTCACCGATGGTTCGTCCCGGAGCAAGATTGGCGGAAATAGTAGCAGATACAAACCGGTTGTAACGGAAAAGCTGGGGCGGTGCAGTGCGTTCTTGCAGGGTAACCAGGTTACTGAGCTGAACCATGTCGCCATTGTTGTTGCGCACGTAAAGTGACTTCAGATCTAAAGGTGTGTTTCTGTTTTCCCTGCTCAGTTCCCCAAGTACCTGGTACTGCTTTCCATGCATAAAAAAGTAGCCGAAACGTTGACCGCTAAGTGCCAGTTGAAGGGTTTGTCCGATATTAAAGGTGGAAACACCCAAGGCATTGGCCTTTTCCCGGTCGATGTGAATCTGCATCTCAGGCAGGTTAAACCTCAGGTTAACATCCGGCATCACCAGAATATCACTTTCGCCGGCTTTTTCCATAAACTCTGGCAGTATTTCCCTGAGCCTGTCAATACTTTGGGCTTGCAAAACATATTGTACCGGTCTTCCTGCCCTCCTTCCGCCAAAGGTGGATTGCTGGTTAACAAAAGCCACAGCTCTTGTTTGGTCACGCAGGGCGGCTGAAAGGCGATTGGCAATCTCCTGCTGGGTGGCTTGCCGCTCATTGGGCTTCTTCAACATAATCCTCACACTGGACCATCCCGTAAATATAATAGACGTAACAGATTCTCTTTCAGGAATAATATCTTTTGCCAGGTCAGCAATGTCTTCCATGTAATCACGCATAAATTCATAAGTGGTTCCCTCCGGTGCGCGCGCGTTCACATTTAACATTGAGCGGTCTTCAAGGGGAGCCATTTCCCCGGGAATATTCACGTAAAGCAATACCACCAAACCTACCGAGCCAAGCAAGATAAGGAAGGCAAGCCAGCGCCTTTTCAGAAATTTATCCAGCGCACGGCTGTATACCTGGTTCAAATGCTGAAAAAAGCCTTCTGTTTGCCTGTAAAAACGGCCCTTTACCTTGCGTCGCTTCAGAATTTTGGTGGAAATCATGGGCGTAAAGCTCAGCGCCACAAACGATGATATCAGAACGGCACCAGCAATAACGATGCTGAATTCGCGAAACAGCCTGCCGGTCATCCCCTCAAGGAATACAATAGGGAAGAACACGGCCACAAGGGTAATGGTTGTGGCGATGATGGCAAAAAATATTTCTTTTGATCCGGCGAGCCCCGCCTGAATTGGGCTCATCCCCTTCTCGATCTTCACATAGATGTTTTCCATCATCACAATGGCATCATCCACAACCAGTCCGATGGCCAGAACAACCGCTAGCAGTGTAAGTACATTGATGGTAAATCCTGCCAGGTACATTACGAAAAATGATCCGATAAGGGAAACAGGAATAACAAGTACCGGTATAATGGTGGTTCTCCAGTCACGTAAAAAGAGGAAAATAATGATGACCACAAGGGTAAATGCAATGAATATCGTATTTCTTACCTCCCTGATGGAAGAGCGGATAAATTCCGTATTGTCGAAGCCGATATTGATGGTTACGTCGTCGGGCAGGTCTCGTTCGATCATGGCAAGCCTTCGGTAAACCTCATCCACAATTTCAATGTGGTTGGATCCCGGCTGGGGAATAATGGCGTTACCCGTTATGGGCACCCCGTCACGGCGCACCATACCCCGCATGTCTTCCGGCCCCAGCTCTGCACGGCCAATATCCCTGAACCTGACTACACGCCCGTTGTCTTCAGAGATGATCATATTGTTGAATTCATCCGGTGTGGACATTAGCCCGAGAGTACGGATGGTCAATTCAACCATGTTTCCCTCAATGCGACCTGAAGGAAACTCAACATTTTCTCTTTGCAGCGCATTTCTTACATCCAATGGGGTTAAGCCATGACCAGCCATTTTCTCAGGGTCTAACCAGAGCCTCATGGCATAACGTTTTTGCCCCCAAATGAGGATGCCACTTACGCCGTCGATGGTCTGCAACTGTTCTCTCAGTGTTAGTTCGGCTATTTCCGAAAGCTCCAGGAGGTTACGGGTTTCACTTTCAACCGTCACAAACATGATCGGGCTGGCATCGGCATCTGCTTTGGATACAATGGGAGGGTCAACATCCCGCGGCAGCATGCGCATGGCTTGAGCCACCTTATCGCGCACGTCATTGGCTGCCGTTTCCATATCCACGCTCAGCTCAAACTCCACGGTGATGTTGCTGCTGCCTTGACGGCTCACGCTGGTAAGCGTTCGGATCCCCGGAACGGCATTGATAGCCTGTTCAAGGGGTTCCGTGATTTGGGTTTCAATGACGTCTGAGTTAGCACCCGGATAACTGGTTCGCACAGAGATCACCGGAGGGTCCACACTGGGAAATTCCCTCACGCCAAGGTATGTCATGCCTATCGCGCCAAAAAGCAGGATAATGATGGTGAATACCGAAGCCAGTACCGGACGTTTGATGCTTAATGATGAAAGGCTCATTGTATTTACTCGTCTTGTAAGTTTATTCTTCTGGTGTATTTATGATGTATGCCGTTTCTTCTCCCATATTGTCGAGAACAATAGGAATACCTTGGCGGAGCTGGAGAACACCGGTGGTTAGAAGCGTATCTCCAAAAGATAGTCCTTCAAGTATCTGCACCCTGTCTTCGGTGCGAATGCCGGTGCGAACGTATATGGGATGAGCCCTGCCGGAGCGATATACAAACACCCTGTCTCCATCCATTTCCGGAATAAGTGCTTCAGAGGGGATGGCAATGGCCTCCTGTGTTTCAGCAAGCTGCAGGGTGATAGATGCAAAACGGCCCGGCTTCAGTTCTTCTTCCACATTGTCATAAAGGGCACGCACCCTGATGGTGCGGGTCCTCTCATCAACAATTGGATTTACGGCATATACCTCTGCTTCCAGGGGGTTGAGGACCCCGTCAATCCTGAATGATACAGGAAAGCCTGGTTGAATATCCCCGGCATAACGCTCAGGTATGCTAAACTCCAGCTTCAACGGACTGATCTTTATCAGCTTTGCAAGCCGTGTGTTCGGAGATGCAAAGCTGCCTTCACTAAGGTATCGCAGTCCCACAATACCGTCAAAAGGTGCTCTGACCTCTGTTTCTGCGATACGGGCTTTCAACAGCTCAATGTCTGCATCCAGGGTTTCAAGCTCAGTCACAGCTTGGTCATAAGCCTCCTGGCTGATGGCATCCCTCTCCAGCAGGCTTCGCTGCCTGAACTCCCGTTCCACCAGTAACCGGCGCTGCGCCTGTAACTTCTGAAGCTGGGCCTGTAAATGCCTGTCGTTCATTTTCGCCAATAGATCCCCCTCGTTTACATGGCTGCCTTCCTGGAAATAGATACCAATAACTTTCCCGCTGGTCTCAAAAGCCAGGTCCACTTCTTCGTCGGGAAGCAGGTTGCCTGTACTGCGTACCTCATCACGCACAAGGGTGGGAGAGATAATATAACCGCTGACACGCAAAGCGGGCCTTTGCTGCGGCCTGAATTCCGTCTCCGCACTTCCTCCGGGGAAAAGAAACGGTTTAACCTTGGGATACGCAATGATCCCAATAAGCAAAGTCAATATGGCAATATTGATAAAAAACCGGACTGTTTTATTCATCACGAGCGATCGTTTGTTGTAAACATCCTAATTAGATAACGGATCTTACAGATGGTTTAAATAGCTTTTGGATTAAGATGGTAACCTAAATATAAACAGTTAATAAGATGAATTGTTTTTGACCCAGAAAGAAGGCAAACTCTGTCGCAGTTTGGATATTAGCCCTGTATTTTGTTATTTTGCATATTCCCGCAACAATTGTAAAATGCGGGTTTTGTTTTTTTTAACAAACAAATGATGCATTTGAAGAACAAAATTACGCTGCCAAACATCCTTTCCTTTTATCGTTTGCTGGCTTTTCCGGTTATCTTTTTCATGGCACTTACCGGGCGAGAACATATCTTTGCCATATTGATCATCATCAACCTGATCACAGATATCCTGGACGGATTATTTGCACGTATCCTTAATCAACGTACCAAATTTGGGGCAAAACTTGACTCTACAGCCGATATGGGTACTTATCTGCTGGTTTTTATTGGAATCTGGGTGTTTAAACGTGCCGATTTTGCCCCGCACGTTTTCAGTTTTTCACTGTTTATCGGCTTGCTAATAGTGGTCCTGGGTTTGTCTTTAATTAAATTTGGAAAGTTTCCGAGCCTGCATCTCTATTCATGGAAAATTGGTGGTTACATACAAGGCACCTTTTTCTTCGTATTATTTGCTTTCGGTTTTTATACACCGTTTTATTATGTGATGATCCTATGGGGAATACTTTCCTTTCTGGAGCATATTGCCATTCAGCTGATAATACCTGAAATGCGCACCGATGCAAAAGGACTGTTCTGGGTACTGAGAGAAAACCGAAAATAATGCTTGTGTGTTTTTAAAAGCCACATAAAGGCGTTGTAAACAAAGACAAGTGTCATGGAAAAAAGTTTGTATCTGATCATTCTGATTTATTTCGCCTTGGGTGCAATTGCATTTGCTATTATTGGGAAGGGGAAGAGCCGGAAGAGAAGGCGAGAAATGCGGAACAAATATATTACCTATTTCCTCATTATTCATATTATTTATTTGGGAATTTTGTTTTCCCCTCCATACTTCAGTATCATAGCCGCAGTCATATTATTTGCCGGACTTGTTGAAATAATCTGGTTATACCTGTGTCAGCCCTCATCAAAAAATAAATATTTTTTTGTGCTTTCTTTGTTGGTATATCTGATTTTCGCCATTCCCTTTTTCCTTTACAGTCGGCTTGAGCAGGATGTTTTGTTTTATGTCTTTATCATTGTAATGGTATTTGATGCTTTTAGCCAGATCAGCGGACAATTGTTTGGCGGAAAGAAGCTGACCCCTTCCATAAGTCCGCAAAAAACTCTATCAGGTGCAATAGGGGGAATAGTTGCTGCATTGGTTACAACTGTGTTTGCATCCGAACTGATCAAAGAAAATTTGGGGTCTGCAATGTATATTACGGGAATTATCGTTATCTTTGCTTTGACAGGGGATCTGCTGGCATCCTTTTACAAACGAAAAAACGGGGTAAAGGACTTTAGCAATCTTTTGCCCGGTCATGGGGGATTTCTTGACAGGTTTGACGGTTTTATCCCCGCAGGTGCTGTCATGTATGTTTTAATGAGCCTATTGTCATGAGCCAGGAACTTATTTTTACCGTCCTTTACATCATCGCCTTTGGAGCCATCCTTGCAACCGGAGAAATATTCCATTCAATCCTGAAAATCCATGCGGAATATACCAGGAAGTTTGCACACAGTACCGCATCACTTCTTGCACTCACCTTTCCGCTGGTGTATAACAGTTATCATTATGTGCTTGTAATGGGAATCATATTTTTCTTTGTACTGTTGATTGCCCAGCGAAAAGATTTACTGAGATCCATCAATGATGTTTCAAGAACAACATATGGCGGCATTTTGCTGCCGGTTACCATTACGGTGTCTTTTGTTGTTTCTGTATGGCTAAATGATAACAAATTGTTTATCATTCCCATCCTGATACTCGCCGTTAGTGACTCTTTGGCCGGTCTCACAGGAGAATTATTCGGACAAAGAGTAAGAAAGATCATTATATACAAGCACCAACTAAACAAAACATACCTCGGCAGTTCCGTTTTTTTACTTTCAGCCTTTATCATATCCATTTACACACTTCATTGGTATGTTGGAAATTACAGTACCAAAACCATTATGGCTGCCGTAACAGTGGCTGTTGGCGCGGCTATCGTGGAAGCCTTAAGCAGTAAAGGGTTGGATAATATTACGGTTCCAATGACCGCCCTGTTGATTTTGCTTTTGTTTTGATGTTATATTTCTCAGCCTCAAACTTTCAGATATTTGTTTACAATCACTAATCATTAAATGATGTCCCTTAAATGAATATTCATAGCAAACTACGAAAAAAATTTCAGTTGCCCCATACCCTTTTCCCGGTGAACGGCAGGTTGAAATTCCTTGACTACTCCGCAATCCGAAGCTTTCTGTTCGCCTTCAACAGCACGAAAAAGCCCATAGGTCATATTTACCTTGGAGAATTTCGCGCGTCCGCTCTCCTGCTTGAAATATACGAATACATGTTGCAAGCCTATGAAAAAGAAATTTCAACGGATGTTTTCTCCGAGGTCCGGAAATATCTCTCGAAAAACATGGGAGAAGATCGCATTGTAAAGCTTTCGGAAGATTTTGTCCGGAATTTTCCTCCCGGAACGGTACATGCCGGCAAGGAAACTGCCGGTCAGTATCTCTCAGGAATTACCGCTGGCCGTAAAAACTCCCGCTTGATCATCAAAGAGATTATGTTGTTTTGCCTTGCACATGAAAATCCTGCAAACAGAAAAATGACTGTGCTGTTTGATAAACAAACCCTTGCTGAACATGCTTCTTTGGAAAAATCTGCGGAAAAACTGGAAGACTGTTTTAGGGAAATGCCTCCGTTTACCGACGAAAAGACCGACATTTTTACCCTGTTCCGGACACCTTTCAGGGCTTCTCCCAATGATTTATTTGGCCAACTGGAATATGTGATCACGCATTGGCGGCAATACCTTCCGGAAGACTTGGTAAAACAGGTTCTGCAGGGAATAGACCTGATGAGGGAAGATTTGCGGACAGCAGCTTCCCACGGCGGGCCGGCCCCTACAGTGGTTCCCGGATACGGAAGAAAGGACGCACAAGGTTCTATGTTTTTGGGAAAGTCGGGCTTTGATGCAAGTAAGGGTGAGGATTACGACGAATCAGAACGTTTTACCACCGACACGCACTGGATGCCACAGGTGGTTCTGTTGGCAAAAAACACCTATGTATGGCTCGACCAGCTTTCAAAAAAATATCAGAGAGAAATCCGGCGCCTTGATCAAATTCCGGATGAAGAGCTGGACCAACTGGCACAATGGCATTTCAACGCTTTGTGGCTGATTGGCTTATGGGAGCGGAGCAAGGCGTCAAAAAAGATCAAACACATTACCGGTAACCCGGATGCCATATCCTCAGCCTATGCCTTGTATGATTATGAAATCGCCGCCGACCTCGGAGGCGAACAGGCTTATCAGGACCTCAACCATCGTGCAAAACAAAGAGGTGTTCGCCTGGCAAGCGATATGGTGCCAAACCACACCGGCATCTACTCCAGATGGATCATCGAACACCCCGACTTTTTTATCCAAACACCCGTATCTCCTTTCCCAAACTATTCTTTCTCAGGAGAAAACCTTTCAGACCACCCCGGTATTGAAATACGTATCGAAGACGGTTATTATAACAAAACAGATGCAGCGGTGGTGTTTCAGAGAATTGACAGGCACAGCCAAACGATCCGTTATATATATCATGGTAATGATGGCACCATGATGCCTTGGAACGATACGGCCCAGTTGGATATGCTAAAGGCAGAAGTGAGAGAGGCAGTGATGCAGAAAATTTTTGATGTGGCACGCAAATTCTCCATCATCCGGTTTGATGCGGCGATGACCCTGGCCAAAAAACATTTTTCAAGGCTGTGGTATCCGGTGCCCGGCAGTGGCGGAGATATCCCATCGCGCGCCGAACACGCCATGACCAAAGAAATGTTCGACAAATTTTTCCCTGTTGAGTTTTGGCGTGAAGTGGTGGACCGCATCAACAGTGAATTGCCTGAAACACTCCTGCTTGCCGAAGCCTTCTGGCTCATGGAGGGCTACTTCGTGAGAACACTCGGTATGCACAGGGTTTACAATTCTGCCTTTATGCATATGTTGAAAAATGAGGAGAATGAAAAATATCGCGATCTCATCACAAATACCCTGGAGTTTGAACCGGAAATCCTCAAACGATACGTCAATTTTATGAGTAACCCGGATGAGGAAACCGCCATCAGGCAATTTGGCACAGGCGACAAGTATTTCGGGATCTGCATCCTGATGAACACCTTGCCCGGACTACCCATGTTTGCACACGGACAGATCGAAGGTTTTACCGAAAAATATGGGATGGAGTATCAGCGGGCTTATTACCATGAAGAGCCGCAGCAGTGGCTGGTTGAGAAACATGAACGTGAAATTTTCCCCTTGGCAGGGAAAAGATACCTGTTTAGTGAAGTGACCCATTTTCAGTTTTATGATTTCCTGAACGCCCA
>SKTQ01000206.1 GCA_007122505.1 Bacteroidales bacterium
AGAGCACGCAAAGAAAATGTACCAATTTATCAATTTATCAATGTGCAAATGTACAAATGACGGTCCTTTGCGCTTTTTGCGTGATTTAACCTTTGCGGCCTTTGCGAGGAATAAAGAGCAAAAGCGGATTGCGGTTGATTTTTTCACCGCAAAGACGCAGAGCACGCAAAGTTTTTATCATTATCAGCCTCATAAACAAGCATTTACGGTCTACCTACTGCTTGCTGCCTACTTCTTACTCTTCCCTTAGGTCCCTAAAGTCTCTAAAGTCTCAGCTCCCAGCTCCCAGCTCCCACAATCATCCGCCTGTGTGTCAAAAAAATCCTGTCATAGGCGTTTCATGTTGTTGTTTTGTGGCCTTTGCGAGGAAGGTTTTATTCCACGCGAAGGCCGCAAAGGTTAAAACACGCCAGGCGCAAAGGGTTGCGTGTTGAAATAAATACCCGCAGGTGGCCCAAATGACATTTCATAATTGACGATTCACAAAACTAATAATCACCAAAGTCCCGGTACACATTCTTCAAAGACCCATAAAGCGTCCGCTTATGCAAATCATGTGTTCGTAACCGAACACATTTTGTGGTTGTAATTCTTATAGGTATATCTTATAAAACTCTGTTTTATAATTGTTTATATGTTTTGGCACAAAGATAGACACCAATATAGCGAAGTCAATAAGAAACCAAAAATAGCAACGAACATAAAAAACCAAACAAAATAAAAAAAAAAATGATCATCACCGCAGCAGCCATCATCTTTAGCATCACAGCCACAATGGCAAACCCAACCGAAACCACCCTTACCTTCCGGAGTGCAATAGGTCAGACACTGATCCAGCCCATTATGCCGGAACAAGCAGACCCAATCCCCTCTGCAGTGGCAGTAGAGTTTGAAAAGATTTGCAAAGAAAACATTTACAGGGTATTTGACCTGACTGACTTAATCAAGCCGGAAGTAGAAGAAGAAATTCCCGCTGAACTGAGAAAAGCTTTTAACGAAGTAAAAAAGTAAGCCTAAGATATTGTTTCCATAAAACACGCATTGCGCTTCATTTTTCTCATGTTGGTTTTAGACCTGCCGTTGTCAGCGGCGGGTCTTTTTTTTTGATTTAGTTGTCATTTCAACTACGTCAGTAAAATAATCATCCGCATCATCAGCATTAAATCCGGTTTTTATCCAGACAATTCTGTTATCCTTATCAATCAATATCAATGATGGAATTGGATAGCGTAATTTTTGAAACAGTTCATATCGTTCATCAATGTTTGTAAACGAATTAAATGCTATCGGATAATCAATTTGCTTTTCCTGAGCGTAGATGTACAGTCTTTCTCTACTGTCGTAGGGATACAATCCGAACACTTTGATGTCTTTACGTTGAGAAAAATGCTCATAAATCCTTTTCGTTGTGGGAATTTGCAATTGACAGGCTCCGCAATGTATCCCTGAAAGAAAAATGAGTTTTGCTGTTCTGTTGTGCCCAGACAAATTAAGCGTGTCACCCATGATTGTCTCTAATTTCCAATTTGGAAAAACATCACCTGCTTCCACCGGGAGTATCTCTTTTACACTTTCTTGAGTAAAATCAATAGTGGAAGGAAATTTCGAGGTGTTGGTAAAAACAAAATTTCTGTAGTAGTATTCCTTAATAAATGGCTGTTCCCGGTTGATAAGTATTCTCAACAACACAGGCAATCTATTGCTAGCATCTATAAACAACTGGTGTTCAATACTATCCTTACAGTTCAACGTGTATTGAATGCAATAAAAATCATTGATAGAAGTCTCTGTGGCAGATATTTTTTTAAATGACTTTTGGTTCAATAAATCGAGAAGCATCGGAAGGTGACCAATGACTTTATCTTCAAGTAATGCTTTGTCAATATGATCTGATTCAGTGATAGAGATGTTGTTTCTTACTTGACTTTCAAGAGTCCAGGTTAGTTTTTTACCATTATAATGATCTCTTAATACGATTGGAATCAAAAACCTTGGGTGAACAAGACTGTTTTCAACGAGAAAATTATAACCCAACAGTGTGTCCGTTTCAGATTTTTCAAAAAAGGCATAAGTGGTTGAAAAAATGGTATCCCCAGCGGATTTGCCTTCAATTGTCAAATAATCAACATGGTAACTTACATATTTTGTTGAATTTAGCCGACCAACCGTATTTCTTGCCAGACTATCCTTTGGCTCTGAACAACCTAATAAAATAACGCAAACAGTTATTGTTGTCCAAACTAATTTCATACGTTGATGTTTTGAATTTGGCTTTTGGCAAATATAGGGGTTAATCTTAGTATAGTTTGTACTGATGATTATCAAAACCAACACATAAACCAAAAAAGTTTAAGAGAAGAAATATTCAGTACTCGACTCCTTGTTTCGGATTTTCCTGATAAAAACAAAAAAGCCCCTGAACAATAGGGGCTTATGGTTTTGAAGAGCGGTCCGGACGGGACTCGAACCCGCGACCCCGTGCGTGACAGGCACGTATTCTAACCAAACTGAACTACCGGACCAAAAATCTTTCTAAGAACATAGCCTTTACCATATCCTGTAAAAGCGGTGCAAATATAATACAGATTTTTCTATTCACAAAACTATTTTCATCATCCATGAAAAAAAATATTCCGATGGCGAATATTGGGGGCTTAAGGGA
>SKTQ01000218.1 GCA_007122505.1 Bacteroidales bacterium
AATCAATAAAGAGCTCAACGGCAAGCAATCCTTCCATATTCAGCAATTCAATGATTTCGCCGGCATAATTGGCCGCTTTTTCCGATTGTTCAACAGTTATTGAAGAAGGGCAAATGATTTTATCGACAAGGTTCGCATTGGCGTCAAAAATCATTTCGACAACAGGGTAACACTTAACTTCGCCGTTTTTATTGCGTGCAGCTATTACTGCAATTTCCTTTGCGATTTCAATTTTCTGTTCAATAACGCAGGCCCCCGGGAGTAGTTTTTTTATATCGTCCTGATCGTTGATGACTGCAACGCCACGCCCGTCGTAACCGCCCTTCCTGAGTTTTTGCACAAATGGGAAAGTTATTTCTCCTTTTTCAATGCAATTCAGAACAGCCGCTTTTGATTCACAAAGAATAAAAGAGGCATTGGGGATGCCATTTTTTTGATAAAACTCTTTTTGCAAGCCCTTGTCCTGTATTAGTTCCAGGGTCTCAGGGCCCGGCACAATGCGGAGCCCTTCTGACTGAAGTTTTTTTAAGGCTGCAACGTTTACAATTTCAATTTCAAAGGTTAACATATCCACCAGTTTGCCAAACCGATACACATCATCAAAGTCAAGGTTGTTTCCTTTGATATAATGGGAGGCAATTTTCCCTGCAGGGCAACTCTCATCGTTGTCCAGAACATAAGTGATGATATCCCACTTGCTTGCTTCCTGGATAAGCATTTTTCCAAGTTGTCCTCCTGCTATGATACCAAGTTTCAAATTTGATGTCACAAAATTTTCCATGTATTATCATTCTTATTATGTGGGCAGTGTCTGTTTGTCAAAGAGTCACCGTTGCATTGCTAATTATTTCCAAATATAGATGTAAATAATAAATATTTGGTGTTTTTTACAAAAATGGGAGAGGGCTGTTACATTGACAAGCAAGTTGAAGCTGGCCAACATTGATGCGGGGCATGATATGTTTTGCTTTTCCTCCGGTTTGATAACCGGCAACCATTATTTAATCAACAGTTTTCCGGTCTGATATACCAATTCTGCTTTCCTTATCCTGTAAACATACACTCCTGCTTTCAATGTTGATGTATCGATCCGGTCATTGCTTGAATGAATGACTTCAGCTATTAAAACCGAACCATGTAAATCAATGATCTCAAATAAAACCGGCAGGATTATATCTGATTTTACCCGGATGTAGCCGGTCGCAGGATTTGGAAAAACGGATATGACTGGTTCATCCAACATATCAATGCCGGTTTCATCAACGATGGTTAGGGGTGATCCCCACTCCTGGTCTCCTTTTTTGTAGTAAACAAGTTGCCTTTTGGTGTAACTGTGCCACATAGAAGCCCAGTAGTAAGGGCCACCCAATCCTTTCATATATTCCGGATTGAAGTATAATACATCACTTTCGGGAAACGTCCAGCAGTCATCGCTTATCCTTACCAGATAATCATACAGACCAAGCGTTTTTGTCATTGCATGCTTGACTGATTGCAGATTATAGGATATTACATCTCCCTGGATAATGGGTGCTTGAGAAAGCTTGTTGAAGTTGTTGTTTGGTTGATAATGTATCACACTTGTTATGGTGTCGTGTGTGTAGTTATATCCAGTAATATCGCCCTGGTATGTTGTTATTAAACTTTCTATTCTCTCAATGGAGTACTTCACTGAATCCTCGTATTCGAACCTGTTTAAGTATTTGAATATACTATTGCGCTTGCCACAACTTTGCTCTGACAAATCTCCGTAGCACCATTCCTGCATTACGTGCAGTTCATCTCCCGGATAAAAATCACCAAAAACATCTTTCCATGTAAGGTTTTGGAAACCAAGTTGCGGCGAAGAAAGTCCTGTTATGTCGTACTCAATGTAGGGAGCCCAGTTTGCGGAATAATCGGGAAAATCTCTGAATAAAAACGTTTTTATCAATCCGTGGTTCTTGCTTATTTTCAGATGCCTGTTATTCAGCACATGTTCAATGCTGTCGTTATTGAGATCATAAACCTGGAAGCCGATTGTTTTTACAGAGTCGGTTACACCGAGAAAAGACAGGATGTCATGATCAACCACCTCTGCATAAATTTTATAATGATCTGTGTTTTCATACGCCAGCCAGGGGTTATGTAACTCAGCCTGTGTCTGAATAAGTATGGTATCGTTGTGCCTGTTAAAAAACACATTGTCGCCATTTTCACGGATAATAACTTTTCTTCCTGACCAGTTGGGACCATGAGGCTGAATGCAAAAGTAGTCTTCCATGTCAAAGTTTGGGAAAAACCAAAGAATCGAATCCTGCTGATTAATATGCACTGAATCCACTCTCTGGAACTTTAAACCCATGTGATGGTTTTCAAAGGCAATGATCCTGTCGGAAAAATAGGTTTGATAATTTTGTGCGTGCATGATAACGGATCCGGTGATCATTAATAAGGCAAACAGGGTGAATTTTTTCATGGCTTCTTATTTCCATTGGCTGGACTAAATCCCGCATGGGCGGGATAGGCTTATATTGCGTAAATATATGAAATTTTTCGTATAATGTTTCGCGGCTATATGTTCATGATTGGTTGGGTTTTGGAACCTGGCGATTTTATTTCAGTGAGTGTTCAACCAATTCTATCAATTTTTCAACCGGCTCAAAATATGGAGTTAC
>SKTQ01000046.1 GCA_007122505.1 Bacteroidales bacterium
CTGTTCACTGTACCCCTGCATTACCTGGGCCTGGGAAACAGGAGCCGTCCAACTCTGGTGCTTGCCGCATCAGCGTCAGTTGTTGCGGTTGCCGTCAGGGAGCTCATACGCTTCAGGGGTGTGCCCCTGCAGGATGTGACCTTGGTGTTTTTCTTCATTGGGGTGGGCATACCGCTGATGCTGCTGGTAAGTGCAGCGCTTTTTTACCTGGTATACCAGAAGCGGAAGCTCTACCGGCTTATGGTCATTCTCGCCTCGGCGGGACTCGTATGGATCATACTGGCAGCCAGGTTCAGAGCAGATGCTGCCCTGGCGCAGCGCACCGTGGAGACCATGGTATCAGTGCTTGGGGCGTTCTTCCCGGAAGAGGGGAGTGCAGCAGCGACTGCCATGACTTCAAGACAGGTGGCGGAACTCTCGCTGGTATTCTTCGAGCGGGGGTTTCTGGCCTACTATATGCTCCAGTTCTCAGCGGGGTTCGGGATTGCCTGGGAGCTGCATAAGCGCAAGCGTGGCATCAGGAGATCCCTTTTGGCAGGATTCAGGGTGCCCGAGTGGTTTGTCTATGTATTCTTAGGCTCATGGGCAGTCAACCTGCTTGACATCATCGTGGGACTGGGGTTTCTGGGGATCATCGGATGGAACGTCGGCCTGGCTTCAGCATTGATCTACATGCTGCAGGGCATGGCGGTCCTCAGGCACTGGCTTTCCAGGAAGCGGGGCATACCTGTATCCGGGCTGCGCGTCGCAGGGCTCCTAGCCCTGGTGATGCTTGTGCCCGGATTCAACATGATTGCATTGACAGCCCTGGCTATTGTCGGGGTGACCGAGATATGGATTACCTATCGGAAGGAAGAAGGAGTTATACATGAAAGTGATTCTTAACCAGGATGTATATAATCTGGGGGAAGAGGGGGATGTGTGCGAGGTTGCCCGCGGGTACGCGAGGAACTACCTCATTCCCAAGAAGTTTGCGGTCCCCTTTAACGCGGTGAACCGGGCGATCTTCGAGAGCAAAAAAGCGGTGATTGAGAAGCGCAAGGAATCCAAGCGCAAGGCGGCGCTCTCGCTTAAAGAGAAGATCGAGGAGATGAAGCTTGAACTCAAGATGTCCGCAGGGGACTCAGGGAAGCTCTTTGGTGCGGTCACCAGCGCCACCATCTCCGATGCCCTGGCAAAGGAGGGGATTGAGGTTGAGCGCAAGAAGATCGAGATCGAGTCTAGCTCCCTCAAGATGCTGGGAACCCACTTGGTACGGGTGAAGCTCTACGAGAACGAGGTTGCTGAACTTACGGTGGTTATCGAGGACGACCGCAAGAAGGCCGTAAAGGAGGAGGCACCCCCACCTAAGGCCGAAAAGCCTGTTGCACAAGCCCCCGCTGAAGAGCCGGCAGAAGAACCTGCCGCGGAAGCTGAAGCTGAAGAGGAAGAGAAGGACGGGGACGCGTAGCACCTATGGAAGGGGAAGCGGTCCTGGGCAAGGTACCTCCTCATAACCTGGAAGCCGAGCAGGCAGTGCTCGGCTCAATCCTCCTAGATAACGAGGTGCTTGACCGGGCAATCGACTTCCTCCGTGCTGATGATTTCTACCGGAAATCCCACCAGAAGATATTCTCCACCATGGTGGACCTCGACAGCCGCAAGGAGCCTATAGACATCATCACTGTGGTGGACCTCCTGAAGAGGGAGCATGCCTTAGAGTCCTGCGGGGGTGCGGTCTACATCTCTGAACTCTCCTCCCGTGTCCCATCAAGTGCCAACGTAGCCTACTATGCAGAGATGGTCAGGAGCCTAAGCATCAGGCGCAAGCTTATCAGGGCGGCTACGGGAATCATAGAAGAGACTTACAGCGATTCGACGGACTACAAGCAGGTCCTTGCAGAGGCCGAAAAGGCCATCTTTGATATCACCGATGAGCACCAGAGAAACCGGGGCTACCAGAGCGCTAAGGATGTGGTAAGCGAAACAGTCAACACTATTGAGAAGCTCTACCAGGCAGGGGGAGAGTACACAGGGATTCCCTCGGGGTTCCCTGAGCTTGACAGCATGACCAGCGGGTTCCAGCCCTCTGACTTTGTAGTCATCGGAGCCAGGCCTTCTGTGGGAAAGACCGCCTTCGCCTTGACCATAGCAGCCCATATGGCCGTGGACAAACAGGTGCCTGTGGGGTTCTTCACCCTGGAGATGCCTGCTAAGGCCCTCATGCAGCGGCTGCTCTCCATTGAAAGCAAGATAGATCTTAGAAAGATCAGAAGCGGCATGCTCAAGCATGCGGATTTCCCCATTCTTACCGATGCGGCCAGCCGCCTCTATGATACTCCGTTGTTCATTGAGGATATGCCGAGCATCAAGCTCTTGGACCTCCGGGCACAAGCCAGGCGTATGCGCAAGAACGAGAAGGTGGAGGCCATATTCATCGACTACATCGGCCTGATAAACCCAGAGAGCAGGGGCAATGTCCCCCGCCATGAGCAGGTGGCAGAGATTTCCCGGTCCATGAAGTCCCTGGCCAGGGAACTGGATATCCCCATCATCTGTCTCTCCCAGGTGGGCAGGCAGTCGGAGGGGAAAGAACCTACCCTGGCTGACCTGAGGGAATCGGGCTCCATTGAGCAGGATGCTGATGTGGTGATATTCATTCACCGCGACCGGGGCC
>SKTQ01000053.1 GCA_007122505.1 Bacteroidales bacterium
CCACCGTCTTTGATGATGAGTTGAATATTGTCGGCGCCGGCATCAATGGCATTTTCCAGCAATTCTTTCACGGCCGAGGCAGGCCGTTGAATTACTTCTCCGGCAGCAATTTGATTGGCGACCGCATCAGGAAGCAGTTTGATTACGTCGGACATGCAACAGATTTTTAGGCAAAAAATATCAGGTAAAGCAACAAAAACATGACGATAAAAATAGCTACAAGCCGCTGGTTGGATGCACGCCTGCTCCTGGCGCCGGCACTGCGCTTCCATCGCATCTGCAGCCGCTCTTTCAGAGCTTTTTCATAATCACCGGAATCCTCTTCTATAGCAGCCTTTTCACGTTTCTCCCGTTCTTCCTTTTTCTGGTCATAATAAACCGGACGATAGTTGTATTTTTTGTTGCGAGGTATTTTGAAAAATGTCAGTGCCATGTTTGGGGTCCTTTTCAGTATTTTGTTGGTTAAATTCAACACTTACTCAAAATAAAACGAACGGCCATGTTATATGTTGGATGTCCGTGATTTTTTCCAGGTACAACCAGAATAAAGGTTCATCATTTATTCAATTTGCCCTTGAGTGCAACAGGGATACCCATGATTGGAAACAAACGCATCATCAAGTCCCCGCTTCATACAAAAATAACCAAAATACATGGAAATATCAAAGAGAAATTGATAGCAACAGACAATTGTTTACGAAAGCAAACAAAGATATGCCAGGTCAATGCCGGGGTATGTTGTCAGAATGATTTTCTGTTAATCTTTTTGGAACCGTTTGTTATCTTTTGAAACCTGTTTCAACGGTTTTCAGGGATGGGTAATACTGCTGAATCAGGTAAAAGCCGCCAAAAAACACAGTGTTGTAAAACAAATCGCCCAGCAATGCAGTGTGAAAGAACGGAATTGCCATGGTGTAGGAGGTCAATAATCCGGCAAAAGTTGGAGGATAATAGGGTGTGATTGCCCAGACGGCGAAATTGGTTATGATGTAAAACAATAGAGAGCCCGCCAGTGATCCACCAATAACGTAAGGTATCCTGACACGGCTGTGCATAAGGCTTCCCATCAAAACAATCAACACAAAACCGAGGTAAACCGGAACCATCATATGATGAAAACCCAGGAAAAGATCGCTGATAAGCAGTGCACTAACCGGCACCATAAAGGCAATCCAGCGCCTGCCAAGGTGTGCTCCGCCAAACAAGGCAATGGCAGCCAAAGGAGTGAAATTTGGGTAATGGGGAACGAGCCTCATCATGGCGGCAAATAGTATAATTGCCGCAACTATCAGGACTTTAGGCGTGATCATTTTCGGGTTCATATCCGCTGTGTTTATTAAATTTCGGCACAAAAATAAGGATCATTTCTATTTAAAACAACCTTCTCTGGCTTTTTGTTCTGATGGACCTATGCATTTTTTTTTGCCGGATTAAACCTTCGGTTGATCATATCATCAAAGGTGCGATTGATTTCAAAACTTAAAAATCCAAGTATTATGAAAACAAAAGTTTTTGCCCTGTTCACTCTTTTTATTTTGATGACCATTTCTTTTGAAGCTATGTCACAAAGGGGAAGAAGGGCACCGGATGTCAGGCCACAGCAAAGGATCACTGAGCGGCCTGCAGAACGGCCTGACAGGTTTCAGAGAATTGAATCAGGCTATTGCATGATGATCCCGGATCTCACAGAGGAGCAGGAAGAGCAGATCAAGGCCCTGCGATTAAAGCAAATCGAAAGGAATACCGGATATCGCAGCCAAATGGATGAACTGCGGGCACGCAAACGCAATCTTATGATTGGTAATAACCAGGGAGATATTGATGCTGTGATTGACGAAATGACGGCTTTGCGCAACGAACAGATGAAGCATAATGCAGCACACCATCGGGCTGTTCGTGAGTTGCTTACAGAAGAGCAACAGATAATCTATGACAACAGAACAATGCGTCGTTCCGGAGGTCGCGCGGCCTATGGCCGTCAGGCCCCGGGGAGAGATTGTATGAACATGCCGCGATATGGGGGCAGAGGACGCTGGTAAGAAATTGGTGAGTTGTTTTGGTTAGATGTTTTGTTTTGGAAACCGCTATCTTTTGGGTAGCGGTTTTTTTTTTGAAGCAGGGCCTTTGACAAGGCACTGATGATCTCGATGAAATATATGTACCTTTGCCGCGCAAAATATTTTGATCATGGAATTCCGAGTTGGTGAACTGGCAGCCCTTGCAACAGCGGTTTGCTGGACAATCACCGCCATAACATTTGAAGCAGCCAGTCGTAAGGTAGGAAGCATACCGGTAAACATTATCCGGCTGGTCATGGCATTTTTTCTCATAGGGATGTTTTCATGGATTGTGCGCGGTATGCCATTCCCCGTCGATGCCACATTTCATCAATGGTTTTGGCTCGCTGTCTCCGGTCTGATCGGGTTTGTTATTGGCGACCTGTTCTTGTTCAAAGCATTTACCGTTATCGGTTCCAGACTGTCGTTGCTGATCATGACCCTGGTACCTCCAATTGCAGCATTCGTAGGCTGGCTGATGATGGGGGAGACCCTTGCCTGGATACATTTGGGTGGTATGGCATTAACCATGTCTGGTATAGGAATGGTTATCCTGCACAAACGTGGTAAGAAAAGCCCA
>SKTQ01000009.1 GCA_007122505.1 Bacteroidales bacterium
ACTGGCAGGGAGATTCACTGGTTTACAAAAAGGAAAAACACCTGATGCATAATATCACCGGCAGGCGTTATTTTTCAAACATTGGAAGTGAAGGCAGAGATTATGTGATACGTGCGGAGGCATACCTGTCATCATGGGATGAAAAGTCCATGAATGTATTTCAGGGAGATGAATCACAAGATATCATTCTGCTTTTGCTGGTTACCGATGAACACTATTTCAGGTACCATCAAGGACTAACCAATTATGTGCCGGATGATTTCTTCTCAGAGTCAGTACATATGTATTCAAATATCGAAGGCGGGCTGGGGGTCTTTGCCGGCTATAACAGAACGGTAGTCCGCCTTCTTTCGGAATAGGGCATCAGTGGGAAAACACCCTGAATGTATGTGTGCATCCGCGGGTTATGCTGTTTGCATGCTTGTTACACCCCTTCATTCATCATACGTTCCACATCGGCTACTGTTTTGGGGATAGGCCGTCCAAGTACCCGGTATCCGTCATCCGTTACGAGTATGTCATCTTCTATCCTGATGCCGCCAAAACCCAGGTAGGGTTTGATTGCATCATAGTTGATATACTCCCTGAATTTGCCTTCCTGTTCCCACTTTTCAATCAGCGCGGGGATAAAATAGATGCCCGGTTCAACCGTAAGCACAAAGCCGCTTTGGAGTTTTCTGCCAAGCCGCAAAAAAGCGGTGCCAAAAATATCAGACCTTTTTACTTCATCATCGTAGCCGACATAATCTTCACCGAGGTCTTCCATGTCGTGCACATCCAGTCCCATCATATGGCCGAGGCCATGAGGCATAAACAAAGCATGAGCACCTTTTTCCACGGCCTCTTTTACATCTCCTTTCATTAGTCCGGCTGCTTTCAGACCATCGGCAATTGTTTCAGCAGCAAGCATATGGATGTTTCTGAACGGAACACCGGGTTTAATGTTCTGGATGGCTTTGAGCTGGGCATTCAGAACAATTTCATAGATTTCCTTTTGTTTTTGGGAAAACCGTCCACCCACCGGCATGGTCCGGGTATGATCGGTGGCATAATGCATGGCTGTTTCCGCACCGCCGTCCATCAAGAGCAAGCGACCTTCTTCCAGTTTGTTGTTGTGGGCATGGTTGTGCAAGGTTTCTCCGTTTATGGAGAGAATCAGCGGGAATGAGAGCATTCCGTCAGCGGAAATGGCTATGCCCTCAACCACGCCGGCGATCTCATGCTCAAACACGCCCGGCTTGGCCATTTTCATGGCCGTGGTATGCATCAGCCAGGCAACGTCCATGGCTTTTTCTATTTCCAAAATCTCCTGTGCCTCCTTTACAGAGCGTTGAGCCACGATGGCTTTGATAAGATCTGCGGAAGCCTGTGATGGCTGATCTGCAGGTTTTATACCGAGGAGCTGTTCCAGCAATAGTTTGTTTTCAGCGCGGTAAGGTGGCGGGAAATGGATACGGCGCCCGTCTGAAACGGCTTTCCCCAGAAATTCGGCAAGTTTGCCGAAGGGCATTGTCCGGCTTATACCCGCCCGGGCGGCCCTTTCCTGAATGGAAGGCTGCGGTCCCATCCAAATAATATCATCCAGGGTGAGATCGTCACCGAAGAGTATTTCTTCACCGCTGTCGGCGTCCAATACACCGGCCAGTCCCTGCTGATCAAGCCCGAAATAGTACAAAAAGTTGCTGTCCTGCCTGAAACGGTATGTGTTGGAGCGGTAGTTCATGGGCACATCCACATTTCCCAGTATCAGGATTATTCCTTCTTTTACGTTTTTGCGTAAGGTTTCCCTTCTTTGTGTGTAGGTTTCTTTGTTAAACATTTTCTGTTGGTTTTATCTGTAATGATGATTATATTTCAAGAATGTTTGTGGCCAGTAAGATTAGGGATCACAGTCCTGTAACGATACAATATTGCCTTTTTATCCTCACTTGCAAAGCCGAAACTGCATATTAAATGAAAGACGTCGAAAACAGCGTTTGGGTAATATGTTTTCTTACAGGAATGTAAGTCCCACTTTTTTGTTCAACCCCTTTTCAAATATTCTTATGAGCGTTGATAATTGGATATTGCCACGGGCATTCTCTATCCTTGAAATATAGCTCTTTTTGGTTCCTGCTTTCTGGGCCAATTGCTCTTGTGTCATCTGTAATTCTCTTCGTGCTTCCTTAAGCATTTCACTCACAATAAAAAGAGTTGCATTTTCTTCGTATTCGATTCGGCTGTCTGTGCCAATTTTCCCGTGTTCTCTCTCTATCAGCTCGTCAAAAGTTTTTATGCCTCTATAATCTGTCATGGCTTTTTGTCTTTATTTGTAAAATACTCTTGTTTCAGACGCATTGCTTTTTCAATCTCCTTTTTTGGTGTTTTTTGCGTTTTCTTTTGAAATCCGTTGAATAATATTACAAGTTTCCCTTTATCAAAACAGCAGAAAATCCTGTAGATATTGGATTCATATTCGATACGCACTTCGTAAAGTCCATCATAGTCAGTCAATGGCGAAAGAAATTTTATCGGAACTTTTTCTACCTGTTTGATCAACTCCAATACGTATTTGATTTTCATTTTCACCTTATTCTGAAGAGGTGCATAAAAATCAAAGAAGTGGTTCTTGTAGAAAACGATTTCTCTCGCCATTTTGCAAAGTTATCTCAAAAGATAACAATTTGCAATTTTTTTTTAATATAAATGAATTAAATGTTGATTTTTTATTCAGAACAATGTGAAGATTGTTGTATATCCTAAATACAACATTTAGATAGGAAAAAAGAAATCTGATTTTCTGTAATTCTGTTTGACTCAAAATATTTTCAGAGAACAATACAAGCGATTTATTTATAATGAATTCAAATAAGTTACTGTTTTTGGAAAATTAAAGTAGAGTTGATACATTTGTTTCTTTCCAATCTGTGTATTATCTCATGCATTCATTAAGCCAAAACCATGAAGAAATCTGTTCTAAATCTTTCATCAATCAGCCAAAAGTATGTTATGGCACTGGCCGGGATGTTTCTGATGATCTTTCTGATCTTCCACCTGGCGACCAATCTCCTGATGTTAGCGGGTGATGGTGGGAAAGCCTTTTCCGAAGCCGTTACCTTTTTGTCAGAGAGTCCTTTAATTAAAGTCATGGAGTATGTGCTTTTTGCCGGTTTCCTGATCCACATCCTGTTGGGAGTGATACTGCAACTGCACAACTACCGATCGCGACCGGTAAAGTACCACACCAGGTTGCGCAGTGAGACCTCCACATTTTCGCGCTTTATGTTTCATACCGGCGTGATTATTTTTGTGTTCCTGGTGATCCATCTGATCAATTTCTTTTTTATCAGGCTGGGTTGGGTTCCGCAGCCGGATTATGCTGCACACAAGCACGATTTTTACAGTGTGGCCGTGGTGCTCTTCAAGAATCCGTGGTATACTGCCATTTACCTGGTTTCATTTGTCTTTCTCGGCTTCCATCTGAAGCATGCCTTCCAGTCATCTTTTCAGTCACTGGGGCTCAACCACACGAAATACACTCCCGCCATTAAGGTGATCGGAACGATTTACGCCCTAGGTATCAGTGTTGGTTTTGCCATTATCCCGGTTTATTTCCTGTTTTTCTATTAATCCAGATTTTTATCATCATAAATACACAAAGCTATGATAAAGCTTGACTCAAAGATTCCAGAAGGACCATTAGCCGAGAAATGGAGCCGTTACAAGGCCGGGCTTCGGCTTGTGAATCCTGCCAATAAGAAAAAAATAGACATCATTGTTGTGGGTACCGGCCTGGCCGGTGCCGGGGCAGCCAGTGCCCTGGGTGAGCTGGGTTACAATGTAAAGGTGTTTTGTTTCCAGGACTCTCCCCGGCGAGCACATTCCGTTGCTGCCCAGGGAGGGATCAATGCGGCAAAAAATTACCGTAACGACAACGATTCCATCTATCGCCTGTTTCACGACATGATGAAAGGTGGCGACTACAGGGCCAGGGAAGCCAATGTATACCGCGCCGCCGAAGTGAGCAACGACGTCATCGACCATTTCACGGCCATGGGTGTTCCGTTTGCCCGGGACTACGGGGGATCGCTGGACACCCGGTCTTTTGGTGGTGTGCAGGTTTCTCGTACCTTTTACGCCAAAGGGCAAACCGGGCAACAATGCCTGCTGGGCACCTATTCATCACTGAATCGGCAGATTGCCAAGGGAACAGTGAAAATGTTCCCGCGTCGCGACATGTTAGACATTGTGATGGTTGACGGAAAAGCAAGGGGTGTCATCACCCGCAACCTGGTGAGCGGTGAACTGGAGCGTCATTCAGCCCATGCCGTTGTGCTGGCAACCGGTGGCTACGGTACCGTCTTTTATCTGTCCACCCTGGGACTGGGAAGCAACGCTTCTGCGGCCTGGAGTGCATACCGTAAGGGAGCCGTGTTTGCCAATCCAAGTTTCATCCAGATCCATCCCACCAGCATCCCCGTTCTTAACGACTATCAGTGTAAACTAACCCTCATGTCGGAATCACTGAGAAACGACGGTCGTGTATGGGTTCCGAAAGAAAAGGGAGACAAGCGCCATGCGAATGAAATCCCTGAAGAAGGACGGGATTACTACCTGGAAAGAAGGTATCCGGCATTCGGCAATCTTGTTCCACGAGATGTTGCCTCAAGAGCTGCCAAAGAAAGGTGTGACGCAGGATACGGCGTGGGTGACACAGGTCTCTCGGTGTATCTTGATTTCAAGGATGCCATCAACAAGCAGGGGGAAAAAGCCATCCGCGACAAATACGGCAACCTCTTTGAAATGTATGAAAAGATCACCGGCATCAATCCATATAAACAGCCCATGCGTATATATCCTGCCGGGCACTACACCATGGGTGGCCTGTGGGTCGACTACAACCTGATGACTACCATACCCGGGCTTTATGCCATCGGTGAAAGCAACTTCAGCGACCATGGTGCCAACCGGCTTGGGGCCAGCTCACTGATGCAATGTTCCGGCGACGGTTACTTTATCCTGCCGAATACCATCAGCGACTATCTGTCTGAGGATATCCGAACCGGAAAAATTTCTACCGACCAGCCGGCCTTTGAAGAAGCAGAAAAACAAGTGGCGGACAGGATACAAAAAATCATGGCTGTCGGCGGAAAAGAGACAGCATCTTCTTTCCACAAGCAGCTTGGAAAAATCATGTGGGATCATTGCGGCATGCGCCGTGATGCTGAAGGGCTCAAAAAAGGGATGGAGCTGCTCATTCAACTGGAAGAAGAGTTCTGGTCGAATATCTGCGTTCCCGGAACCGACAAGGAACTAAACCAGGAGCTGGAAAAAGCACTGAAGGTTGCGGATTTCTTTGAGGTGGGCAGACTGATGTGCGAGGACGCACTGCAAAGGGAAGAGTCCTGCGGTGCACATTTTCGTGAAGAGCATCAGACCGAAACAGGGGAGGCCAAGCGAAACGATGCCAACTTTGCCTTTGTGGCAGCATGGGAATACCAGGGGCCGGCAGCAAAACCAAAGCTGCATAAAGAAGCACTTGAGTTTAAGTATGTGGAATTGAAGGAAAGGAGTTACAAATAACCCTTTAACAGTTTGAAAAAATGAATTTTACATTAAAAATATGGCGCCAGAAGAACGCCAACGCAAAAGGTTCATTCCAAACCTATCCATTAAAAGATGTTTCACCGGAGATGTCCTTCCTGGAAATGCTGGACTATCTGAACAATCAGCTCATCTCCCAGGGCAAGGAGCCGGTAACATTTGAACACGACTGCCGTGAGGGTATTTGCGGGTCGTGCGGCCTGTATATTAACGGACGTCCTCACGGGCCGCAACGCAGCACCACCACTTGTGAATTGCATATGCGTGATTTCAAGGATGGTGAAACCATCGTGGTAGAGCCCTGGAGATCAAAAGCATTTCCGGTAATCAAAGACCTGATTGTTGACAGGAGCTCTTTTGAGCGCATCATGCATGCAGGCGGTTTTGTGAATGTGAACGTTGGTTGTGCCCCCGAGTCAAACAGCAGCCCCATTGGCAAACTGATCGCCGACAAAGTATTTGATGCGGCAGTGTGTATTGGATGCGGTGCGTGTGTGGCGGCATGCAAGAACAGCTCAGCGATGCTGTATGCCGCAGCCAAAATCGCACAGTATGCCATGATCCCACAAGGCAAAGTAGAAGCAAAAGAACGGGTTGACAAAATGGTGAAACAGATGGACACCGAGGGCTTCGGATTCTGTTCAAACACCTATGCTTGTGAATTCGATTGCCCCAAAGGCATCTCCACCGATTTTATCGCCTTGATGAACAGGGAGTTTTTCTCCTCGAAGGCTTGTAAACAAAAACACGCCTGAACGGCATGATATACCATCAAACCACTTTGGGCCATTTTGGAATGAGACCAAATGTTTGATTTTGTTTATTGTCGCTTATAAAGCATTTGGCAGATGCAACGAAAGTGTATGACCACTGCACTTTCGTTGTTTTTATCGAAAAATAGCAGTATTTAAAAAAACATAAAAGAAAGGCAAACATATTTATATATTTCTTACATTTGTTTCCAAATATGTTTTTATATTAATTTAAAGAATAGAAAAATGGCAAATCCGAAACTTGATCCCAGAAAATTGGAAGAGGCGGCCAGTAAGTTAAGGGCGATCGCACATCCTATGCGTATAGCAATCATAGGGCTCCTTGAACAACAAGAGCAGATGAATGTTACCCAGATTTATGAAGCCCTGAGAATTGAACAGGCTTCCGCATCACATCATTTAAACATTCTGAAAACCAAAGGCGTACTGGACTCCCGTCGCAGCGGAAAGAACACATTTTATTTTCTTAAGCACGAAGCACTGAGCCAAATGATTGAATGCCTGAACAGGTGCCACTGACTGGAATGACCCTCACAAAAAGAGTGGAAAAATAAGTATTTTGCAGAGATACTCTTAAAAGAAACAGCAGGACAAACAGCGAAGACCGGCCGAAAACATCCGCTTCGCTGTTTTTTCAGCGCAGTAAGCCATATAATGATCTTTAAACCCGATGCAAGTGAACAACAAAGATCAATATACAGCAGATAATATGGAAACTGCCAGGCTTTGTAAAGCCCTGGCACATCCTGCCAGGATATCCATTATCAAATTGTTGCTGTCAAAAGATTGTTGCATTTGCGGTGATATCGTTAAAGAATTGCCGATTGCACAATCTACTGTTTCACAACATCTTAAAGAGTTAAAAAATGCCGGCCTCATCCAGGGAAACATCACTCCGCCAAAGGTAAAATACTGTATTGACAAAAAAAACTGGAGCCGCCTGAAAGAAAAAATCACTAGTTTTTTGCAGTGACCATGGTTTTTAAAATATTTATCGTATATTTGCGATGATATTTTTTTCATCACCATGGAAATCATCATCTTGGGGAGCGCTTGTGCTTCTTGCAAAAAGCTGGAAAAAAACACCAGGGAAATTGTTGAAAAGCTTGGGGTACCGGTGAGGGTAACCAAAACAGACGATTTTATGGTCATGATGTCGTACGGTGTTGTAAGAACACCGGCAATTGCAGTGAATAACAAAGTGATATTAAGTGGCAGTGTTCCTGATTATTACCAATTGCATGACTTGCTGAAAAAACACCTGGTTGTTTGATATGTGAAAGAAACGGTCTGTTTTTTAATATTTTTTCTGATATCAAAAAGCTATATCAAACAAACAATGTGTTAATTTTATATGTTTTTTTTTACGATCAAATATTGATCCTATAATTGAGATAAAGCAAACATATTCATCCACTCAAAAACAAAAAGAAATGAAACGTGTATTGTTATTTTTTGCAGCATTTTTGTTTTTAGGCACATTTGCCCTTCATGCTGACGAGCACGAAAAGGAAGAAAAAAAAGGCCCTAAATTCCAGTTTGAAAATCGAACCTTCGATTATGGTACTTTATACCTGGATGACATGCCTGAGACCAAGATGGATATCAAATTCACCAACGTCGGTGATGAGCCTCTTGTGTTAAGTAATGTTCGCGCCTGTTGCGGTACAAGGGTTACTTCCTGGCCAAGGGAGCCTATTATGCCCGGTGAGGAAGAAGTGATCAAAATTGAGTTTCGCCTGGCACCCAGGCCACAGCGCATAAGCCGTACGGTTACTGTGACCTACAACAACCCGCAGAGTCCAACCGAAAGGTTCCGCATAGTTGGCGAGGTGATCGAAAGAGAATAACGCCACCTGGATCGGATTTTTGGTCAGGCAATAAAATACTGACCTTTGCCGGGCGCGTTGTCCGTCAAAGGTCATTCTTATGTTTATAAATAAACCCACCACAAAGGAAACCCGGTTTTCATGAAAGTTGTTGTTTGGTTAGCACGCATTGTTTTCGGAATCGTTTTTATTTTCTCCGGTTTTGTAAAGGCCATCGACCCCCTCGGCTCAGCCTATAAGTTCCAGGATTATTTTCTTGCTTTCGGCACCGAATGGCTTCTTTTTGCTGCGCTGCCAATGGCTTTGTTACTCAGCACCCTTGAGTTTATTATCGGTGTGGGTGTTTTGTTTGGAATAAAAATGAGGTGGAGCGCCTGGGGAGGGTTACTCTTCATGGCATTTTTTACCCCGCTTACCTTATATATCGCCATCACCGATCCGGTGCCCGACTGCGGTTGTTTTGGAGATGCCATTATCATCAGCAACTGGGATACATTTTACAAAAACATCTTCATTCTTGCGGCGGCAATTGTTGTTTTTATCTACCGGGACAAAATTCGTCCGCCCTGGTCAAAGATCACCGACAACACACTGGCCGTGATTGTCACTGTGGCTGTATTATGGTTGTCGTTTTACTGTCTCCGCAACCTGCCCATTATCGACTTCCGGCCATGGAAGGTAGGCAATGATGTGAAAGAGCTGGTGATGCCCACCGAAGAAATCGCCGACATTTACCTGATTTTTGAAAACCAGGAAACCGGTGAAATCAGGGAATATCCTGCCACCGATTACCCGTGGGATGACCCTGAATGGGCTTCCGTATGGAAATTTAAAGACCAAAGAAGAGAGGTGATCCAACCATTCCTCGAAGCCGAGATCGAAAATTTCTATATCGAAGATGCCTTTGGCGATGACGTGACTGACTTTTTCATGACCGAACCCGATTACCTGTTCATGGTGGTGGCCTATGACCTCAACCGCACCAATACCAAGGCATTTGAACGCAGAATCAATCCATTGGCCAGGGAAGCAGAAAAGCTTGGCTATACTTTTATTGTTCTAACAGGCTCCACCCATGATACCGCAGAGGAGTTCCGTCATGCACATCAAACCCCCTATCCATTTTATCTTTCTGATGAGGTTGAACTGAAGACCATCATCCGGTCAAACCCCGGATTGGTGCTTATGAAAGAAGGTGTTGTAAAAGGCAAATGGGCTCACCGGAACATTCCCACCATGGAAGAACTGAAGAAACAGTTTGATTTGGAATAAGGAAAGAAAGAATATTCGCTGATTATTTTTTTCTTTTTTGTTGAAAAAAGTTGACAAGCAGCACGGCAGCCTCGTCGGCAGCTATTCCCCTGTTTACAATTGTTTTTGGATGCAGCAATGAAGGCGTTACCAGCGTATAACCACGTTTTTCGTCATCGGTCGCATAAAACAATTTGCCAAGCTGTGCCCAGCGTAGTGCTCCCGCACACATGGGACAGGGTTCCAGGCTGACATATAAAGCACACTGATCCAAATACTTGCCACCAAGGTGATTTGCTGCAGCGGTGATTGCCTGCATTTCGGCATGGGCAGTTACGTCATTTAACCGTTCGGTAAGGTTATGTGCCCGCGCAATGATTCGCCCCTCGCAAACCACCACGGCACCAACCGGCACCTCATCGGCATCAAAAGCCTTTCGGGCCTCCTTGATAGCCTCACCCATAAAAAAATTATCGGAACGCAAGTGGTCAAGAGCCATAAGCAAGGTATATTCAAAAAAACATCCGGTCGTTTTCAATGATGGGTTATTGCAAAAATTGTCCAGGGAAAAGACACTGTCACATCCATCCGAATTTGTTCCGCAGGTAGCATTTCACCAGCAATATCAGCTTATCGGTATTTGAAACCCGGAAACGTTTTTGCTGAACTTCTCCCGGGCTGACTCCCTGTATTTTTCTCAACAGTTCCAGATAATAGCG
>SKTQ01000138.1 GCA_007122505.1 Bacteroidales bacterium
CACGGTAAGCTTGTTCCGCGGAATACATACATCAATGTTCCTGAGATTGTGTTCACGCGCGCCGTAAACCTCCAGTTGCTCCGTGTGTTGTATGACTGCTGCTTCCTCCATAAAAAACAATTTGCAAAGGTACGCACTTTTTAAGTTTTACTTAAGCCCGGTTTGCCTTTTCAATCCTGTGCTAATTTTCTTACCTTTGACCGCACGATATTCATAAATGTGTTTATGAAGCAAGTTGGAGACAGTTGAAGGCTTTACTGCCAAAGGCATCCAACCATCATTTATTGTTCATTTTTTTTGATATAAAAGCATATTATGAAGGGCATTATTCTGGCCGGGGGCGCCGGCACCAGGTTGTATCCGATCACCCTGGCAATGAGTAAACAGCTGATGCCTGTTTACGACAAACCCATGATCTATTATCCGCTATCCATTCTCATGATGGCCGGCATAAGGGAGATACTGATCATTTCCACACCCGAAGACCTGCCCCATTTTGAGCGGCTGCTGGGCGACGGAAGCCGGATCGGCTGCAAGTTCTCATACGTTGTTCAGGAAGTGCCCAACGGGCTCGCACAGGCATTTGTGCTTGGGGAGGATTTTATTGGGAAAGACAAAGTGTCGCTGATTCTGGGAGATAATATTTTTTATGGGACAGGTTTATGGGATATGCTGACTAATCATAACGATCCTGATGGAGGGGTGGTGTTTGCCTACCATGTTTCTGACCCGGAAAGATATGGCGTTGTGGAGTTTGATGATTCATTACGGGCCATCAGCATCGAGGAAAAGCCCCAAAAGCCAAAGTCCAACTATGCCGTGCCGGGCTTGTATTTTTATGACAACAGCGTGGTGGAAATAGCCAAAAACATCAAACCCTCCGCCCGCGGTGAATACGAGATCACGGATGTAAACAGGCATTATTTGCAGCAGGGGAAACTGACGGTGGGAATCATGAGCCGGGGTACCGCCTGGCTGGATACAGGTACATTCACATCGCTGATTCAGGCGGCACAGTTCGTGGAAGTGATTGAAAGTCGCCAGGGACTAAAAATCGGCTGCATTGAAGAGGTGGCATACCGGAAAGGATTTATCGATGCCGCCAAGCTGGAAGAAATCGCCACACCACTGTTAAAGAGCGGCTATGGCGAGTACCTGATGCAGATCATCGGTTAATGGTTGTGAATATCTGTTTACAGATGATCGGTGATTATCATCAAAAATGAAATGGATGCAAACCGGATAAGCTGATAACCATAGGAAATACGATCATTATGAACACATTCATTGAAGACCATCTCAGGCTGATCTCCACCGAAATAGAAAGCCTCCCCCTGGCGGGTGAACCCACAGGCCTTTATGAACCTGTGGCATACTGCCTCAGGAATGGGGGTAAGCGGATCAGGCCCCTGATGACATTGCTTGCCTGCGATATGTTTGACGGAGATATGAAACTGGCCATACCCCCGGCCATTGGACTGGAGCTTTTTCACAATTTTACCCTGATGCACGACGACATCATGGACAACGCTCCCGTTCGCCGCAACCAGCCTACCGTTCACAAAAAATGGAGTCCCAACACCGCCATCCTTTCGGGAGATGTGCTTTTTGCGCTGGCCTGCCGTTATGTAGGCATGGTTCCCGACAGCGTTTTGCGTCCTGTAATGGATATCTATCATCAAACTGTGATTGAAGTGTGTGAAGGACAGCAATACGATATGGATTTTGAATCGAAACAGGCGGTGCGCGTGGAAGAGTATCTTGAAATGATCCGGTTGAAAACGGCCGTTCTTCCCGCTGCCTGTCTGCAAATTGGTGCCATCGTTGCCGGTGCAAACGATGACGACAGCCGGAATATTTACGGTTTTGGTGAATTGCTGGGTCTGGCGTTTCAGCTTCGCGACGACTGGTTAGATGTGTTTGGCGACCGGGAAGCATTTGGAAAGCAAACCGGTGGCGACATCATCGCCAACAAAAAGACCTGGTTGTATATCCATGCCTTGTCGCTGGCCAATACCGCACAAAAAACCCTCCTTCTGGATGCCTTTTCAGGGAAAATCCACGACGACCAGGAAAAAGTGAACCTGGTGAAAGGAGTTTATCACGATCTGGATATTCACCACATGGCACTGGATGCCATGCGTGCCTATTATGATAAAGCGATGGAGAGGCTCACACTCATCAATGCACCCCATAATCGGAAGGAGCATCTGATTGTTTTGGCGGATATGCTGATGAAAAGAGAGAAGTAAATGTGAAAATTAGCTAATGTGGAAATGTGAAAATTGATTTTCGATTTTCGATTTTCGATTTTCAATGATTGTTTTTCGATGTATGAGAGCTGGGAGCTGGGAGGGGGAGAAAGTAAAAAGTAAGTAAGCAGATTAAAACGTCCATGGAAGTGCTGATAAAACTTTGTGTTTGTGTACTTTGTGGTGAAAAATTTAATTTTATTCCTCGCAAAGGCCGCAAAGGCTAAATAACGCAAAAAGCGCAAAGAAAGGCTACATTATACATTCGCAGCAGCTAAGAGAGGATTTGCGGTGTTAAGCGGAACGCCCTGAAGGGCAAATTAATTCAGCCCAGTGGCAACGCCCTGGGTAAATGCCGGCAACA
>SKTQ01000111.1 GCA_007122505.1 Bacteroidales bacterium
ATCAGTTATGATGTGTTTGTTGATGGCAATGAAGTCCCGGATGAAATGCTCAGTATGGAGGATGTAGTTGTAACCGAAGAAAATCCGGTTGTTTACTCTGAAAATGATCTGGCACCAGGAGTATATCATATTGTTGTAACCTATATGGAAGACGGCAACGGATGCATTACCGAAAATCCGGAGGATACATATTTCCTCACAGTAACAGTACACCCGGCACCCATGCCCGTATTTGCCCTGAATGGTGTCGCATTTGGCGCCGGGCATGAAGAAGCATTTTGTGAGGATGATGATATTGAATTTACCTTCTCACACTTTGCTGATCAGCAGGGAACGCTGAGCCTGACAATCAGTTACGATGTTTTTATTGATGGTGCAGATACTCCGGATATCGATCTGAGCCAGGAAAATGTTCTTATTATTTCTGAAGATCAAGTGCTTATTTCCCAAAATGATCTTGACCCCGGCCAATATCTGATTAAGTTGACACACATTGTTGACGGTAACGGGTGCGAAGTGGAAGACCCGGAAGGTGCTTATTTCCTGACTATTACCGTTTTTCCGACTCCACTACCGCTCTTCGCCCTCAATGGTGATGCTTTCTCTCCCGGCCATTCCCGTGAGTTTTGTCCGGGTGAAGCCATTGAAATCAGTTTTGACGGTTTTGATCAGGAGCAAGGCATTTTACCCCTTACCATAAGCTATGATGTATATTCCGGTGATGATGTAGAACCGGTTGAAGAACTCAGTGATCAAACCGTTGTGCTAAACAGCATGGATGATAATCCATGGTTTTTTAAAGATGACCTGGAGCCCGGAAACTATACCGTAAGGATTACATCAATGCGGGATGGCAATGATTGTCCGGCAGAAAGCCTCCTGGACACAGACCTTGTTACGCTGGTTATCCATCCTGACCCGGAGCCTTTGTTTGCAGTGAACGATCAAACGATCGTCCCTGGCCATACCGGCGGTTTTTGTCTCGATGAAGAGATCACGGTTGCTTATACCGGTTTTTATGAGAATACGGGTACCTATCCCTTAGATATTTCATGGACCGTAAGCCGGGATGGCCAGCCCACAGATTTTGGAGGCTCAAAAACCATTGAAGGCGATGATGTTCCTGTAAGCCTCTTTACGAATGTGGTGGATGGTGTTGTGGAAAATTTGACCCCGGGTGAATATGTGATCACTTTGACATCGGTAGAGGATGGCAATGGTTGCTCTATTGTAGATCCCGGCTCGCTCTACAATATGACCCTTTGGGTATATCCCGAACCGGAAGTGCTCATACAGATCAGGGAAAATGAAACAGACGGATGGCTGGATACAAATGGCGAAACTTTTGTCTACTGCTACAATGAGAACATTGATTTCCGGGTTGTTGCCATCAGCGGCACCGGCATCATTTCTCTGACATACAATTTGGTTTACCAGGGTGATGGCGACTTCGACGACATCATCGGAGGTAGCATCGCATTGACCACCGCTGAACCATTTGTCGTAATTGATGTACTCTCCGGAAAATTCCCGGGTGGCACCTATGATTTTTCAGCCGTATCCCTGATGGATTCGGAAGGCTGTGCAGCAGCTGATCTGTCTTCGCACGTGTTTACCGTTGAGTTATTGCCGGAACCCCTTATTGTGAATAATATCATTGGTGCTCCGCAGGTAAACGGTACTGAAAAAACCTTATTCTGCGGTGAAATTCCCTCGGGAACTGTGACCATTGATCCGCATGGAGTTCCGGAAGCAATTCATTGCGTCCCGGAAGGTGATGATCCGCCCGATATCCAGTACAGATGGCAGTGGCGGGAGCAGCAAAACGATACATGGACTTCCTGGTTTGTTGCAGGCGAAGGAGCAGGTCCTTCCTACGAATTGCCCAGGCACACCAAAACAGTACAATACCGCAGGCTGGTTAGGGCACTCAATTGTGAACCCTGCGGCGAGGGTGTAAACAACAATACAGCTTGGTTTAGCAGCAATATTGTTACCTTGCAGATTCTTGATGAACCTGTTACGACAATTGCTTCTGCTGAACCATCAGAAGTTTGCTATGATAAGGAAATCCATCTTACCGCCGGTCCCTTGCCTACGATCCCCGTATATGATGATGAAGGACAGCTTAGTGGAGAAGAAATTGCATTCACAACAGGGTCGTGGATTGAACAATCCGGCATCAACATAAGTAACCCCGGTTCCCTGACTACCACCATCACTGCCGATTCAGGCGGAGAGTATGCCATCATATGGTCGCTGGAACCACTAGACTTTGTGTTTAGCAATTGCGATTTTCCTGTGCTTACATTAGTTGACGTATTCTTTATTCCGGAAGCACAACTTGAATTTGCTTTCCTGGAACCGGCGGCAACAGAAGACATATTTGAATACTGCCATAACCAGGAAGTGAGTATGACATTGTCAGACATTTGGGAAGGAACGCCTCCTTTTGATATCTCGTGGGAGATATTTGCGGGTGGTGATCCGGAACCTGATGCAGCTCTGGCAGGTAGCGCAATTGATGTGAACAAGGGAGATGAGCTGTTTAGTTATTTGCTGGAACCCGGTACATACACGGTTACAATCACATCGATTAGTGATGGAAACCAGTGCACCGTGAGCAATTATGATATTTATACTTTCTATGTAGTTGTGAATCCGGTGCTTACAGTTTCCTGCCCCGGAGACAAAACTTTTGCTGCCTGCACAGACCAGGCAGACATTGATGATGACTTTGCTGACTGGCTTGGTGGGTTCACCTTCCATCATGGGCTGAATCCGGTACCTTCTGATCTGAGTATGTATGAAGCACCTGATTTTACCGGTGGCACGGTAACGGTGCTCTTTACGGTAACCGATGATTGCGGAACGGTTGTTTCATGCACGGCTTCATTCACGGTGATTGACCCACAACCCATTGAACTGGTTAATGAGCCGCAGGATATGCCTTTAGATGCATGCCTTGAAGCAGACCAGGTGCAGCAAGCCTATGATGCATGGCTTGCTGAATTTGCAGAGCCATGGACGGGAGGTTGTGCCCTTGTGATTACCAACGATGCACCCGAAATTGCACCTGATCATTGCGGAGGCAGTGTTGTGGTGATCTGGACCGCAACCAGCGCGGCTCCGGAAATTCTCACCGCCAGTGCGACATTTTCCGTGGGTGAGGCACCTGTTTTAACACACCAGCTTCCTGAAAACCGTATTTTGAATGCTTGTGCATTTTCGGACCAGGCAGCCGCTGTTGATGACTTTTTAAATTGGGTAGATGCGCAAACAGATGCCCTCGCTGTCGAAGGTGGCTGTGACCCGCAAATCAGCGATGACCGTGAACAAGTCCAACTACCTGACTTCTGCGAGGGTGGTAGTGCCATGGTTACCTGGACCATCACCGACCTTTGCGAAACCATTACATTGACGGCAACATGGACGCTGGCACCTGCTCCGGCGGTTACCTATAACGAACCGGAAAATGGCATTGAAGAGGCTTGTAATTTTGCTGACCAGACAAACGTTGATGATGCATTTTTCGACTGGGTAGCTGACCAGACTGCAGCTATCGATGCCGGTGGCGGATGTGATCCTGTCATAGATGATAACAGCAACGATGTGAACATTCCACTATTCTGCGAAGGCGGAAATGTGATGGTTACCTGGACCATCACCGACCTCTGTGAGGTCACCACCCTGACGGCAACATGGACGCTGACGCCTGCTCCCGGGCTAACCTATAACGAACCTCAGAATGCCACTGAGGATTCCTGTGGTTTTGCTGATCAGTCAGAAGTAAATGATGCATTCTTTGCCTGGGTTTCTGACCGGACCGCAGCCATAGGAGTTGGTGGCGGATGCGACCCGGAAACAGATAATAACAGTGCTGAAGTGAACATCCCACAATTATGCGAAGGTGGAACTGCCATGGTAACCTGGACTATCACTGACCTCTGTGAGGTCATTACCCTGTCGGCAACATGGACGCTGACACCTGTTCAGCAGATTACCTTTACCCAGCCTCAGAGTGCCACGGAAGATACCTGTACGTTTGCTGACCAGACAGCCGTTGATGAGGCCTTCCTGGCATGGTTTAATGCACAGGAAGATGCCCTCGCTGTCGAAGGAGGATGTGATCCGCAAGTCAGCAATAACCTGACTGATATCCAGACTCCCGACTTATGTGAAGGTGGTAATGCAGTGGTTACATGGACCATAGAAGACCTCTGCGAAACATTGATCGTATCGGCAACATGGACACTCACACCGGCACCTGTAATCAGCTATAACCAACCCCAGGATGCAATCATTGACGCCTGTGATTATCCAGGCACTACAACTGTTGAAGATATATTCCATGCATGGGTGACTGAGCAGACAAACGCCATTGCTCATGAAGGGGGTTGTAATATACAGTTTACGAATGACAGTGATCAAATGCAATTGCCTTCCTGGGAGGAGGGCGGACAGGTAACAGTGACATGGACCATAGATGATCTTTGTGAAACCATCACACTAACCGCAAACTTTACACTGCTTCCCCTGGATCCGGTAACCCTCGTCAATGAGCCTGCTGACAAACCTATTGACCAATGCCTGGAGCAGACAGTCATTCAGCAGTTGTATGAAGACTGGCTGGCATTATACGCTGCACCATGGGTTGGCGGCTGCAACCTGGATATATCCAATGATGCTCCCGAAGAAGCTCCTGACGCCTGCGGCGGCAGTGTAGTCGTTACATGGTCGGCCACCAGCACTTATGAAACCATAACTCCGGTAAGCGCGGCATTTATCGTGCCGGATGCTCCCTTGGTAGAGCTGGTCAAACAGCCTTCCGACGAATTGGTTGACCAATGCCTGGATCAGGCAGCGGTGCAGCAAAAGTACGAAGACTGGCTGTTGGAAAATGCTGCTCCCTGGTCGGGTGGTTGTGATTTGCAGATATCCCACGATGCTCCCGCCCAGGCTCCTGACGCCTGCGGTGGTAGTGTGACAGTCACATGGACTGCAACCAGTGCCTGCGAGGAAATAGCCCCGGTTACTGCCATGTTTGTTGTTCCCGAGGCACCGGCCGTGGAGCTGGTAAAAGAACCCGTTGATAAGACCATCGACGAATGTCTTGATCAGTCAGCCGTTCAGCAACTTTACGAAGACTGGCTGGCAGAAAACGAAGCACCATGGACTGGAGGCTGCAATCTGAACATCTCAAACGATGCTCCCGCTCAGGCCCCCGATGCCTGCGGAGGCAGCGTTCTGGTAACGTGGACTGCCATCAGCAGCTGTGATGGCCAATATAGCCTCAGCGCAACCTTCAATGTTCCCCAGGCACCGGAACCGCACCTAAGTGTGCCCGGTGACAGGGAACTGGCAGCCTGCCTCACTCAAACGCAGGTTAACGCAATCTTTGCATTATGGCTAAATGAAGCGACATACAGCCCGGGCTGCCAGGGGATACTGATAACCGATCCTCCTGTGCCTGTGGCCCCTGATGCCTGTGGCGGTGAATTGACCATTACATGGACACTGGAAAGCGCATGTGCCGAAGATTTAACGGGCAGTGCAACCTTTGCCGTTAAACCCGCACCTGAACTTACCGTTTCCTGCCCCGGCGACATTACTGTTGAGGGTACTTGCCAGAACCAGTCGGAAATTAACACACTATTCACATCATGGCTTCAGGGTTTCTCCTTCTCGGGAGGGTGCGGTACCACTGCTACCGATCTTAATAACTACAGCCCGCCGGATGCATGCGGAGGTGTTTTGACAATTGTTTACGAAGCAACGGATAACTGTGGCCAGATGGTCTCCTGTTCGGCGACATTTACGGTTATACCGCCTGAAATAAAGATTCGTTTTATCATTACCAACGAATTTCTGCAACCTGTAAATAACGCTGTTATCATTTTCAATAATATTGAAAATGATCCGGGTGATTATGTGTTCTATTTAGATGAACCCGGAATTTACCAGTACAGTATTGCAGCTCCCGGCTACGGCACGGAAGAAGGTACCGTGTTTATTGATGGCAGCACCAATTTGTTCATTCAGCTTACTGCGGAAAATTACACAGTAACGTTTGACGTAAGGGATGCAGTTACGGAAGAAGCCATCACCGATGCAGTGATAACCTTCGATGGCATTGAACAGGCACCCGGACAATATGTTTTTGAGAATGTTGCCTATGGAACCTATGCATATACAGTGAGCCGGGTTGGCTATCTCACCGTGGATGCACAGTTACTTGTCGATGCTGATATCACAGAGATTATAATGCTAACAAGTGACCACGGTATTGAACCTGAAGTGGAGCTGGCAAAGGATGAAGACCTGATCATTGATGATATCATTTGTTTTGACGCACTAAACACCATTACTGTTGCAGGCGGAGATTATGACTTCATCGTTGAATCCGATGGCCAGGTTACGCTGATCGCCGGCAGTAGCATCCATCTTCTCCCCGGAACAATAGTGAAAGAGGGTGGATACCTGCATGCTTTTATCTCTTCGGAAGATTTTTGCGGTGTACCGGAAGCAAAAGAACTGTCAGACCACGAGATTGTCTCTCTGAATGAACCGGACGAGATCCGTAAAGGCCATTTCTTCTCCGTGTATCCGAACCCAACTACAGGAAGCTTTACATTGGAGCTGTTGACCGAGCTGACAGATCAACCGGTATTGGTCGAAATATTCAACCTTACCGGTAACAAGGTCTTGTCAGAAAGCTTGCCTTCGGAGAGAGCATACACCCTGTCTCTTGCCGACCATCAGCCGGGTATGTACATTATTCGGATATCACAGGGCAATAGGGTGGGAGTTGAAAGGATCATCAAACGATAATTGACCTCTTCCATGCCCACAGCTGTTATCCGGACAGATTTCACTGTCCGGATAACAGCAGGGAACACGGGGGAGCATACTTCCCCGGATCATCCAAAACATAATGGTACAATTGCTACACAAAAAAACAGCAAATGGAAGGCACCGGAAGCGAATATCTGAAGTTTTCAAAATCATGGCATTTTAGTCCGCAGGAAGAAATGCTTGAGGTGAAAAAAAAGAAAAATAACCTGGTGATCGGCATCCCGGCCGAAACAACCTATGATGAAAACAGGGTGTCGCTGGCACCCGAAGCAGCTTCGCTGCTGACACAAAACGGACACACACTGCTCGTGCAATCCAGGGCCGGCGCAAACGCTTTTTTCCCTGATGAAGAATATGCCGAAGCCGGTTGTGAACTGGTATACTCGGCAGAAGAAGTCTTCCGGGCCGATATCATACTGAAGGTAGCACCCCTCAGTGACAAAGAACTTGAATATGTCAGGCCCGGACAGGTGATCATGTCCACGGTTGCCCTGCCCATGCAAAAAGAGGCATACTTTAAACAACTGATGTCCAAAAAGGTTACCGCCATCGCTTTTGAGTTTATCCGCGACAAAGCCAATACCTTTCCACTGGTTCGAAGCATGAGCGAAATTGCAGGATCAGCATCGGTTTTGATCGCTTCTACCTATTTGTGCCACAAATCTTTTGGGAAAGGCCGGGTGTTTGGCGGTATTTCAGGCATCACACCCACCGAAGTGGTGATCATCGGCTCGGGAACCGTCGGCGAATACGCCGCCCGGGCCGCCATGGGACTCGGTGCTATGGTAAAAATCTTTGACCACTCGGTGTATAAACTCCGCCGGCTGCAAAATAACCTCGGAGAAAGGGTTTTTACCTCTATCATCCAACCAAAAATGTTGCTGAAGGCAATTAAAACCGCCGATGTGGTCATTGGCGCCATTCATTCCCACTGGAGAAGAACCCCCATCATTCTTACAGAAGAAATGGTCAGTCAGATGAAAAAGGGTAGCGTGATCGTTGATGTAAGTATTGATCAGGGTGGTTGCGTGGAAACCAGCCGGATTACCACACATTCCGAACCGGTATTTGTAAAATACGGCGTAACCCACTATTGCGTTCCAAATATTGCCTCTGGAGTCCCCAATACGGCCTCATATGCCTTCAGCAATTTCTTTGCACCAGTGCTGTTGAATATTGGTGAGGAAGGGGGCGTCGAAAATATGCTAAAGCGCGACCCGGGCGTTCGCCAGGGTGTGTACATCTTTAATGGAACACTAACCAGCCAATACATTGGTGAATTCTTCCGGCTGCCATTTCAGGACATAGATCTGCTTATGGCTGCTTTCTGATCATTTCTTTTAAAGGATGGTCAACTTCACTAGGAAACCACAAAAATCTGGTAACCAACAGATAGATGGGAGTGAGGGTGCTTGTTCAAAAAGCCTGTGCCCTGTTTTTTTTATCCCATCAAAATAAAGAATCGCTTTTGAGGTTATATACATTGACAAACATTTAAAGAAATATCCGTTTATGACAGCAAAAATTCTCTGGGCCGATGACGAAATTGATTTGCTAAAACCCCATGTCATATTTTTGAAAGGAAAGGGCTATGACGTATCTACAACTACCAGTGGTTCCGAAGCCCTGGATATGATAGAAGATAACAGCTATGATATTATTTTTCTTGATGAGAATATGCCCGGGCTCACCGGTGTGGAAACACTGGAGCGCATCAAAAGCAAGTACCCCGGCTTGCCTGTGGTGATGATCACCAAAAGTGAAGAAGAAGCCATCATGAATGAAGCCATCGGAAGCAATATTTCCGACTATCTCATCAAACCGGTAAATCCAAACCAGATATTACTGGCCCTGAAAAAAAACCTGGACAACCGGAAACTGGTAAGCGAAAAGACCTCTATGGCCTATCAGCAGCAATTTCGCCAAATCGGTATGAGTATTTCTCTCTCACTGGATTTCGACGAATGGATTGACATATACAAGCAACTGGTTTATTGGGAAACAGAACTCAGCAAATCGCAGGACGAGAGCATGCGCGAGATCTTCCTCATGCAAAAAGCCGAAGCAAATAATGTGTTTTGCAGGTATATAAAGAACCATTATGTGGACTGGTTGCAGGGAAAATCGGAAACAAAACCTTTGCTGTCACATACCTTGTTTCGTGAGCGCTGTTTGCCCATCATCAAAGAAGAAAATGGAACTTTTCTCATCCTGATCGATAACCTCAGATATGATCAATGGAAAGTGATCAAACCAAAACTGGAAGAGTTGTATCGTGTGGCCAGGGAAGAGGTCTATTGCAGCATATTGCCTACTGCCACCCAATATGCGCGCAATGCCTTCTTTGCCGGATTGATGCCGGGGGAGTTGCAAAAACGCTTCCCGCAATACTGGACCAGGGAGTCGGATGAGGGTACACGCAATCAATTCGAATCGGAGCTGCTTGCAGAACAAATTAAGCGCCTGGGGGCAAACATCCCATTTCACTATCACAAAATCCTGAACCTCACTGCTGGTAAAAAAATGCTGGGCAGTCTCAGCGATTACTTTGGAAAAAAACTGAACGTGCTGGTTTACAATTTTGTGGATATGCTATCCCACTCCCGCACTGAAATGGAAGTGATCAAGGAGTTAGCGGAAAACGAAGCAGCTTACCGTTCACTCACACAAAGCTGGTTTGAACACTCTCCGCTTTGGGAAATCATCCGCCAGCTGGCCCAAAAGAAAATCCCCATCATTCTCACCACCGATCATGGATCTATCAGGGTGCAACATCCCACCAAAGTGGTTGGCGACAAGAACACAAATACCAACCTGCGCTACAAAACCGGGAGAAATCTGCAATACGACTCCGGTGAGGTATTTGAGGTAAAAAATCCGGGCGATATCTATCTGCCCAAAGACAATGTAAGTGCGAATTTTATCTTTGCTCTCGAAAACAGGTTTTTTGCCTATCCAAATAACTATAACTATTATGTTAATTATTACAGGAACACATTCCAGCATGGAGGTGTATCCATGGATGAAATGCTGATTCCTTTTGTACATTTGAAAGCCAAATAAGCCGGTAGGGCAGGGCAGTGCATAACGAAAATCCGGATCCGGTGATTATTTAAAGATCATGATAAAGAATATGGTCATTTCCGTGCAGAACATCGATGAACTGCCTGGTGTAGCCCGGCAGCTCATCGAATCTTTTCCCGGTAAACGGGTTTTTGCATTTCAGGGCCCCATGGGGTCCGGAAAAACCACATTTATC
>SKTQ01000305.1 GCA_007122505.1 Bacteroidales bacterium
AGCGCCAGTCCGAAGTTCATGGCAGGCATGGCCGCAAAAGAATCGATCCGCCAGGCAATGGTATAAGCCGCAATGGTATTGGTGCCGAAACGGTTCACGATACTGATCAGTGCCAGCATCCCAAGCGAAACAAAAGTATGTTGCATGCCCGTGGGAACGCCAATACGCAGACTTTTCCTGAATATATCCCAGTCGAAAGTCAACCCCCGAAAGCTGAAACGGATCAGTTGATGGGTGCGGTTCAGATAGATGACAGACAGGCCAAAAGCAATGCCCTGCGCCAATACGGTAGCAAATGCAACCCCGCCGATTCCCCATCCAAAAACAAGAACAAACAAAAGATCAAAACCTATATTCAGGATGGTGGATATGATGAGAAAATACAAGGGCGTGCGTGAATCTCCCAGCCCCCGCAATACAGCACTGATTGCATTATATCCGAACATCAGGACCAGGCCCGCAGCATATACGCTGAAATATCGTGTGGCATCCGGGATCAGGTGTTCGGGCAGACCGATCAACCGCCAGATATCCTCAATGAAAACCAAACCGAGAACAGTAAGCAGGATGGAGGCAAAAAACAAAAAGATGAATGCCGTATCAATGGCGCGCTTCACGGCTTCATAATCCTTTGCACCATAATATTGCGAAATAATGATGGTCGTACCTGTGGTGATTCCGATAACCAGGCTGACCAATACAAAGATCACAGGGAAGGAGGCGCCGGCAGCAGCCAGGGCATCGGTACCGATGTAACGTCCGATAATGATGGTGTCAACGATGTTGTACATCTGTTGAAACACATTGCCCAGCAGCATAGGCAGTGCAAAAATAAATATCTGTCGGGCCACCGGCCCATGGCTTAAATCCCGCATCCAAACTCCTCTGATATCTTAGACAAACAAACAAAGATAGACCTTTTGTTCAGGGAGAAACCTGCAACGGCATCATTATTTACACATCTAAATATGAAAAAAATTCGTCTATCTTTGTATCAAAGATAGCCAATGCGCTGAAATAGCGATCATCATGGATATTAGCGTTGTAATACCTCTGTACAATGAGGAAGCATCACTTCCGGAGCTTTTTGGCTGGATAGATAAAGTGATGAAAGACAATAAGTTTGATTATGAGGTATGGTTTGTTGATGATGGCAGCCGCGACCGTTCCTGGGATGTGATCAAAAATCTGGCAGCCGGTAACTCACAGGTACATGGTATTCGCTTCAGGCGGAATTACGGCAAGGCTGCCGCTTTAAATGAAGGTTTCAGGCATGCGCAGGGCGATGTGGTGATCACCATGGATGCCGACCTGCAGGATAGTCCCGACGAAATACCTGATCTCTACAGAATGATCAGGCACGATGGATACGACCTGGTAAGCGGTTGGAAGAAAGACCGGAAAGACCCGCTGTCAAAGACAATCCCTACAAAATTGTATAACCGCGCTACCCGTTGTGTATCAGGCATAAAATTGCATGATTTCAACTGCGGACTAAAGGCTTACGATCAGAGTGTGGTCAAATCCATTGAGGTTTACGGTGAGATGCACCGCTATATACCGATGCTCGTTAATCGAGCCGGATTCAGGAAAATTGGCGAAAAAGTAGTACAACACAATCCAAGGAAGTATGGAAAAACCAAGTACGGCCTTGATCGCTTTTTCAAGGGTTTCCTGGACCTCATTTCCATCGCTTTTGTGAGCCGTTTCGGACAACGGCCCATGCACCTGTTCGGGTTGTTGGGCACCATTCTTTTCCTGGGAGGATTTGCCATTGCCGCTTATCTTGCTTATGGCAAATTCTTTATGATGGAATACCGCATGACAGAAAGGCCTTTGTTTTACTTCGGCCTGCTCGCCATGATCATGGGCACGCAATTGTTTATCGCCGGTTTTCTCGGAGAAATGATCTCCCGGAATGCGCCCGACCGCAATACATACAACATCCGCGAAAAAACAGGCAATGCCGGTATGTCAAAGGAATGAAAACCGTAATTTTGCCTTAATGCTGAAAACATTTTTTTAAACAAATTTGGGAAAGCTTTGGCTCGTGTGGTAATATTGGGACCGGCACATCCCCTGCGGGGAGGCGGCATGGCTACGTTCAATGAAAGACTGGCCCGCGCTTTCATGGAAATGGGGCATGAGGTGTCCATCTACTCTTTTTCACTGCAATACCCCGGATTCCTGTTTCCCGGAAAAAGCCAGTACACCGACGAGCCGCCGCCACCCGGTATCAATATCATTACTGCCGTCAATAGTATCAATCCGATCAACTGGCGAACAACAGGCAGGGAACTGAAAAACCTGAAACCCGACCTGTTGGTGGTTCGCTATTGGCTGCCCTTTATGGCACCCTGCCTCGGCACCATTGCCTCCATCACAAAGAAAAACAAACATACAAGGGTTGTTGCCATCACCGACAACGTGATACCCCACGAAAAAAGACCGTTTGACAAACAGCTTACCAAATATTTCCTGAAAAAGGCCGATGCATTTGTCACCATGTCATCAAGTGTTGGAAATGATCTGCTTCACTTTGGGGTTCACAAAAACCGGGTGTTCAGATGTCCGCATCCGCTATACGATCATTTTGGTGAAATTGCAGACAAGA
>SKTQ01000238.1 GCA_007122505.1 Bacteroidales bacterium
ACTTCCTCCGGAATCATCTTCATTTTGACGCATCCCAGCGACATCACCAGTTGCATGTTGCCCGAAGGCGATGATCCGGGATTATAGTCACTGGCCATGGCAACCGGCAACCCGCTGTCGATCATTTTTCTCGCCGGCGGATATTCCATTTCCAGGAAAAACGCAGCCCCCGGAAGTAATGTTGGTATGGTATCGCTCTTAAGCAGGGCCTTAATCTCTGCATCGCCTGTAAATTCAAGGTGGTCAACCGAAAGGGCATTGTATTTTACCCCCACCTGGATGCCACCCGAGAAGTCCAGCTCGTTGGCGTGGATCTTTGGCCGCAAACCATGCTTTATGCCGGCCATCAGGATGCGGTCAGTCTCCTCTTCCGTGAAAAAACCACGGTCGCAAAAAACATCGATATAGTCGGCGAGGCCCTCTCCCGCCACCAGCGGGATCATTTCCTCAATGACCAGGTCAACATAGGCATCTTGCCGCTGCTTGTATTCCGCAGGTACTGCATGCGCTCCCAAAAACGTGGCTTTGATGGTTAACGGACTCAGGTCTTTCAGCTTTTTGATGACACGCAACATTTTAAGCTCACTGTCGGTTGTCAGGCCATATCCGCTTTTGATCTCCACGGCACCCGTGCCCAGCATTCTGATTTCTTCCAACCGCTCAAGGGCTTGCTCCACCAGCTCGATCTCATCCGATTCCTGCAGCCGGCGCGCAGAATTCAAAATGCCGCCACCCCTGCGGGCAATCTCTTCATAGCTAAGACCCCGAATCTTGTCAATGTACTCAATCTCACGACTCCCGGCATATACAATGTGTGTGTGTGAATCACAAAAAGCAGGCATAACCATGCGTCCGGTAGCATCTATCTCATGAATGTCGGAATGTCCGGAGTAACTGACATACGGACTGTTTGCAAAATCAGTCATGCTGCCGAAAGCCTTGATCACACCGTCTTCAATAAATAAAAATGCATTCTCAATGGCCGGTAAATTGGCCATATTAGCACCGGATACTTTGGAACGTGTTTCTTTTTCCGTTTGTAATAAAGCTTTGATGTTGCGAATAAGAATTTTCATAATACCGTGCTTTTCAAAATGCGCAGCAAACGCTGCCGGTCTTTGATTGTCATCCGAAAAAACAAAACAATGGATGCCGGTATATTTTCACCGGCCGCAATAAGTCAGATATCTGGACGATTTGCTGCAGGACTGTGGTTTATTGCTTGCGAATAAGCAGCCATACATCATGGTACTCAGGGAAATTATCCCTGATGTAGCGAACCCTCGCCCGTGCTATGGTTTCCTCATTGTATGAGTGAACAGAAACCCGGTGAAAGCCCGTCTCGGAAATGAGTATGGTAGGCGTGAACCCTTGTGTCCGCAGGGTTTCCATAAATCTCTCCGCGTTGCTTCTCTGAATAAAACTTCCCAGGATCACGAAAAAGGTGTTGGCTTCTTGCAGGGCCTTGTCTTCACTCCTGTCGAACTGGAAACGTTCTTCCACAATACGGATGTCTTCTGGCTCAGGCGCAGGCAGGGTTTCTTCAACCACCGCAGGAGGAGTGGGCTCTGCCGGTGCCATTCTTTGCGACCGGCAAGCCACCATCAGCATGCTTACAGAAAGCAAAAGGATAACGAGCTTCTTCATATACAATACAGGTTTAAAGGGTTTTCAGACAAACAATCTTAATCTACAAAAATAAGGCTTTTTTGCCAATTTGTAACACGGTTTGTACATCCAAAAAATAATGAATAGATTCGTACATCAATAGGCAATGGGATATACCGGAAATATGCCTTAATAAACATTTTGATATTCAACTTTTTCACCTTTTTACTTTTTCCGGTTGTATCTGTTTGTCAATGATTAGCATGTCCGCAAAACAGATCATAAAAACAGAAAGCAGCACTATAAACAAATGGGTCCAATAATTGAAAGATTGGTCGTACGCGACTACAGGGATGATGATTATGAAAAGGTAATGATATTGTGGGAAGAAACGGGTTTGGGTGGCCGCATCAGGGGTGATGATTCGGAGGTTATCCGTGAGTCTCTCCGTTTGGGGGGCAAGCTGTTGGTGGCGGAGCTCAATGATGGTACCATTGTTGGAACCAGCTGGATGACTTTCGACGGCAGACGCATTCATCTTCACCATGTGGGTGTGTTGCCCGCTTATCAGAGACAGGGAATAGGCCGGCTGCTAAGCGTGGAGTCCATTCGGTTTGCCAAAGAAAAAAATGTACAGATCAAACTGGAAGTGCACCGTGAGAATGCAGCCGCCATTTCGTTGTACCGCTCCCTTGGCTTTCACTACCTTGGAGACTATGATGTGTACATTATCCGTAATTATAGCCACTAAGATTACAGGGCTACGCCCCTAAATAACCATTGATTGCAATTTGCTACGAAGATTATAGGGCTAACGCCCTTTTTTGAATAAAGGAGAAAATCAAATGACAAAAGATAGAACCCAAGGGGCGTTATCCCCGCCATCTTCGTAGATAAAATACCAGATTACATAAGGGGCGTAGCCCCGCAATCTTCGTAGATACAATGTCGGATTGCCAACCATCAGGGGCGTTAGCCCTGATATAAAAACGGGTAT
>SKTQ01000170.1 GCA_007122505.1 Bacteroidales bacterium
CTTTGCCAATAAACGGATTCGGTTTTATGCGAAATGCAACCTGTCCAGCAATGTGCCCGACCTGATCATCGGTACCATGTCCGACCCGACCGATGCCGGCACCTTTGTCCCCTTCCATACCCTCAGCGGCGCGGATGATATCACCAACAGCTACCAGCAGTTTGTGATAGAGTTGGACTCAAGTATGGAAAACAACACACATCTGGCCTTCAGGCATGGGGGTACACCATCCACCGGAAACCGCAATCTTTTTATAGACAACTTTGCTTTTGAGGAGGTTCCGGATGGCCCGGTGCTGACAGTGATGCCTTCAAGCTGGGATTTTGGCGAGGTGATGCCGGGCAGTACCAGCAACTTCAGAACATTTATCATTCAGAACGCCGGAATCGGTACGCTCACAATCAGTCCGGATGATATTGGCATAACCGGCCCGGATGCAGACCGTTTTAACCTGTTTAACATCACAACTACCGTCCATTTGGAAGAGTTTGAAACAACAGTAGTCAACGTTTCATTCTCTCCCCAGAATGTCGGAAACAAAGAAGCCACACTTGAGGTGGATAATTATCATGTTCCGCTTACCGGAGAGGGATTTGACCCCACAATTACGGAAGTCCCGCACATTGAAGACTTCTCCGGTGCTTCTCCTCCCGACCTCGCCATCGGATGGTCAAAAATTGTCCTGACCGGTTCAACAGGAGGTATTGAAACCATAAGCACGGGAGGGCCCAATTCGCCTCCAAATCATGTTAGGTTTCAAAACATGATTGATGTTGATGCAAACCTGCTGTTAATCACGCCGGAAATAGATCTTGACCTGAGTACGCTTCGGGTCAGGTTTTTTTCCAGAGCATTATCCGGTGATGGTAATGCCATCGAAGTGGGAACAATCAGCAATCCTGCCAATATTGCAACCTACACTCCTTTGCAGTCATTTGATATTACTACATCTTACCAGGAATTCACTTATTCCTTTGTCGATTACACCGGTGATGGCAGTTATATCGTTTTTAAAGCCTTGTTTCCGGCGATGATCCGGACACTCTACTTCGATGATTTTGTCCTTGAAGCAATCCCCGAATTGCCTATTTTGAACGTTTCACCTGTAAGCCATGATTTCGGACAAATACAAACCGGCGAGAATTCCAACCCGCAGGATTTTACCATTTCAAACCAGGGTGAAGGCTTACTTGTGATCGGACCGGATGACATTGAATTAACCGGAACACATGCTGAGCACTTCCTGTTGACCAACCTTTCGGAAACGGTTGAACTGGCCGGTGGCGAAAGCGCTGTGGTCAGTGTGGTTTTTGCACCCACTGAAGAAGGGTTAAAAACGGCTCAACTGGAGGTTATGGATTTTGTAATTGACATACAGGGGGAAGGTATCGATGCTACGATCACGGAATTTCCCTGGATAGAAGACTTTTCGGGTGTACCTTCCGGAACCATCCCATTTGGATGGATCAGGGATGCAACCAACTGGCGGGTTGCAAATACCGACGGGGCAGGAGGGGAAGCACCGGAAATGCGCTTTATGTGGAGCCCTGTTGTTGATGGGGCATACTATCTGAAAACCCCGTTGATCCATTCTTCCGGACACAGCGAGCTGATGTTTTCATTCAAACACTATGTAAATAATTTTGCTGATCCTGGCCCTTATACCCTTCGGCTGATAAGCATTGTGCAAGACCAGGAGTACCTGATCCATGAATGGATTGATCCATCTAACATACCCGCCGAAGAATACTGGACGGTTATAACAGAAGACCATGGTGTAGGGTCAGATGAGCTTCGCCTGGCTTTTGTTTTTGATGGAAACAGCTCAGGAATAAGAGACTGGCACATTGATGATGTCGCCCTTGAAGAAGTGCCGGACTTTTACCAGGTTGGCTTTTTTGTTGGGGAAGATTCACCGGATCAATTACCGCTCGAAGGAGCCACCATTGTTTTTGATACCTATGTGCCGGACCTTGTTACAGATGAAGAAGGGCTGGCTGCCATTGATCTGCCCGATGGAGCTTACTCAGCAGCGATAACAAAAGCAGGATACGAACCGCAGGAAATAAGCTTTGTCATTGATGGTGAGGATAAAGACCTTGTTGTGTTAATGCAGGATGTCATAGAATTGCCTTATAATCTGGAGGTTGTCATAACAGACAATACCACGGGAGAAGCCCTGTTTAGCTGGGATCACGACGGAGGCAATGATGCACGCGTTTTGACCGGGTTCAATGTTTTTCTTGATGACATGGAAGAGCCGGTTGCGACCACCGAAACCAACGAATATCTTTTCACCGGCCTGCAAACCGGAGATTATACGGCAGGCGTACAGGCTGTTTATACGACCGGCCTGTCGGATATTGTTAGTCTGGACTTTTTTATTGAAGTGATCGCTGTCCCTACATTTCAACTGCCATGGGCGGAAGACTTTACGGGAACAGCCACCGGTGAATTACCCGAAGGATGGACGGCAACCGCTGAAAACTGGGGGGTCAGCAACACATCCAATGCCGGAGGTGCAGCCCCCGAAATGCGGTTTTACTTTTTGCCGGAAGCCGAAGGTGTGTTTACACTTAAATCCCCCTACCTTGATAC
>SKTQ01000130.1 GCA_007122505.1 Bacteroidales bacterium
ACCTGGGTTTCTATGGCTGCCAGCCTTTCCAAAACAGGTTGATGGGGATGCCCGTAGGGGTTATCCTCACCCAATTGTATCACACTTACTTCGGGATCTACCGCAAGCAGGAAAGGCATGGTGGAGCTGGTGTTGCTGCCATGATGACCCACTTTCAAAATATGGCTTTTCAATAGCTCCGGTTCTTTTAATACGTCTTCCTCACCTTCTTTTTCCAGGTCACCTGTCAGCAGTATTTTGATATTTCCCAGATGCACACGCGCCACAATGGACGCATTGTTCAAATGACTGCTACTCGGACTCACAGGATGCAGCAGCTCAAAATATGCGTCGGGCGACAGGTTTCGCTCCATTCCTTTTCTGCCAATGGTGAATGGAATATCGTAAAGGTCAATGGTTGCCATATACTCATGAAATGTGTTGGTGGTATGCACAACACCGGGATCGATTACTTCACCAATATCAAATTGATGAAAAACCCCAATCAGTCCGCCAATATGGTCCGCATGCGGGTGGGTACCAATCACATAATCAATGCTTTCAATATCCAAACCTGTAAGATACTCAATCACGCCGGAATTTCTCACACCACCATCAACCAGCAGATTTTTATCCGGTGTAGAGACAAAAATGGCATCACCTTGCCCGACATCAATAAAATGGACGTGATATATATCATTTTCTGAAGGAATGACAAACACATTGTCGTCCGATCCGCAGGAAATACAAAAGAACAGAAACAGGGTAATGATTGGAATAAGGTATGGTTTTGCTGAGATAAATCTAATTTGCATCTAGAATTCCTTTTTTAAAGGGGTTTTGTGTAATTTAAGCCACTGAAATCCGGTTTTTTGTCATTTTCTGGTTCTGATTGTGAGAAACTTCGTTTTGTTCATCAAAATTATATTACTTGAAGAATCTCAGCACCATGAAATAATTAATACCGGACAATATGGATTATTGGTGTTTAACATGCAAAGATAATTAAGTTTGTGGATGTTAAGAAGCTGAAATGTGGCAAATATTCCAGCCTGCAATTCTATTGGGTTAACCGGTAATCTGGTCATTAGACCGGCGATGGTTTTTACGGATAATATTCATGCGGAATCTTTTTGTCCTTGTAAGGTTTTTATTATTTTTACCGCCTGAACCATCATTAATCACTTAATCGTATATATTATGTCAACAAAAGGAGTAGATTACTACAAACAAGCAGCAGCACGTGCCATGGAGTGGCATGCTGAAAACATCAGGAAAATGAAACAATGCCGCTTCGACACCATTGCTGTCCATGGGATTTATTCCATGCAGGAAGCGCTTGATTTCAACCAGGGCTCCATTATAGAGCCGATTTACATGTCTACATCCCAGACATATCGTGATTCTGATGAGATGGAGGCTGCATTGAGCTACCAGATACCCACCTGGTGTTATGCCCGTATTGCAAACCCCAGCATTTACTATATGGAAGGGGTTCTTGCCCTGCTGGAGTCCTACGGTGCGGGAGTGGATGCATCCTGTATTGCCACGGCCTCCGGAATGGCTGCTATCCAAAGTGCCGTTGACCAGTTCCTGGTGGAAGATCCCAAACGGCCCAATCAACCCATGAACTTTGTTGCCACCTGCCAGGTATATGGAGGTACATTCCAACAATTTGCCATCCGAAAGGAACAGGAACGAAATATTGAGTGGCGCCGGATTATCAATAGCACGGACATGGATGAATGGGCGTCGAAGATTGACAGAAACACCCGCTTCCTCTATGGTGAAATGCCAAGTAACCCCTCACAGGCCTTTTTTGATGTAAAGAAAATTGTCGATCTTGCCCATAAGCATGGTATTCCTGCGATTTTTGACTCTACGGTGGCAACACCTGCATTGCTCAGGCCGCTTGAATATGGGGCAGATATTGTTGTGCAGTCCGTTACCAAATCCTTGTTCACCAGTGGTTTTGGTATTGCCGGCGCCATCATAGCCCGGAAAAATATAACAACAAATATTGACAACCCGGAGATGAAGGCTGATTTCTGTGCCTACCTGAAGCAATTGCCAAATCGTGATAACGGGCCAAATATCAGTCCGATGAATGCCATACTCGCTTTGAACGACATCCGGACCATCCGGCACCGAATGGATATTGCCAGCCGCAGTACCATGAAAATTGCCAAATATCTGAAGCAGCACAAACATATCGAAGGCGTTGACTACCTCGGCCTTGAAGAACATCACCTGCATAAACTTTCTTCTGAATATATGTATCTTGTGGATGCTGAACATGATGAACAATACGGTGCTCCTCAGAACCGCTACGGGCATCTGATGTCGTTCCGGGTGAATGGCGGAGCTGAAAATACCAGAAAGGTGTTTGACTCCCTGCAGCGTATCTGGCGAGCCACTGACCTTGGTCGTATTAAGTCGGTTGCTACAATTCCCGCCATTTCTACCCATTCACAGCAAGGGGAGGAGGGCCGTAAACTAGCCAACATACCTCCAAACCTGGTTCGGCTATGTGTGGGTCTGGAGCATCCCGACGATATTATCAATGATCTTGATCAGGCATTGTCGGTACTCGACGGAAAGAAAATCA
>SKTQ01000168.1 GCA_007122505.1 Bacteroidales bacterium
GAACCCGACAAGGATGGTATCGACAGGCGCGGTAACGTGAATGTACTGACAAGCCACCGCTGGACACCACTGGCGTTTGGCAATGCACAACATACGATCATGGTGGAAGTGTCCGGCAGGGACGCGTTATGAGAGGATTGCAGAGGTAAGAGGGTTATTTGGTCACAAGCAAGTAAGAAGTATGTAGTAGGTAGCAGGAAGCAGGTAGTAGAAAATATTTGGTTGGTAGTAAGTAGTGCAAAAATTTGCACATTAGTACATTGGTAAATTGATAAATTAATTCATTTTGACATTTTGACATTAAAAAAACGAATCACTAACAATCGTGGATCGACAATCGAAACAACTGGCTTTTTATTTTGATGCATCGGGATGTTCCGGCTGCAAGACCTGCCAGGTAGCCTGCAAGGACAAGCACAACTCACCCATGGGTGTGCGTTGGCGCCGGGTTTACGAGGTTTGTGGCGGCGACTGGAAAAAAGAGGGAAATGCATGGATACCGGGCGTGTATGCCTATCATATTTCCCTGGCCTGTAACCATTGCGAAGACCCCATTTGCATGGATGCCTGCCCGAACAAGGCAATTGTAAAAAAAGAGAACGGTGTGGTGCTGATCGATTACGACCGTTGCATGGGTTGCAAATACTGTGAATGGACCTGCCCCTATGGTGCCCTGCAGTTTGACCCGGAAAAGAGGGTGATGACCAAGTGTACCCTCTGCGCCGATTACCTGGAAGACGGCAAGGCTCCCTCATGCGTGGCAGCTTGTCCAATGCGCGTGCTTCATTACGGAGATTTGGAAGATCTGGAAGCAAAGCACGGCAAATACAATGAAGGATTTCCGCTTCCCAAAGAAAAATATACCAAACCTGCATTGGTTATCACACCCCACCGGGATGCTCCCAAAGCCCAAGATATCCTGCTTCAAATCGCTAACAAAGAGGAGGTGAAAAAATGATGAACGGAAACGACTGGCCCCTGGTATTTTTTACCCTTATATCGCAGATCAGCGTGGGCATTTTGCTCAGCGGGTTTGTTTTGTGGACAAGCCTGAAAAACAGCGATATCTCATCACCGGAAAGCATAAGAAAACTGCTGTTGGTGGCCGGATTTGCAAGTATGGTCGTGGCCCTGATCCTCTCCTTCCTGCACCTTGCCAATCCGCAACATGCCATTTATTCGTTCAGCAATCTGCAGGCTTCATGGCTCAGCCGTGAAATCATTCTCGCTTCCATATATTTGCTCACGCTGGCCATTTGTTTTGCTTCGCTGCAGTACAACATCCCCCACCGTAACCTGTTTGGGCCCATATACCTGGCATCCCTGATATTCGGCATATTTCTCGTATGGTCTATGGCAAGGGTATATATGATCCCAACCGTTCCATTGTGGAACACACCGGCAACACCTATCGCCTTTTTCCACAGCACCATCGTTTTGGGTGCAGGTGCTACTTTGGTCATCATCAGCCTGCTGGCGTCAAAAAACCCTGCATTCTCATCAGCGGAAAAGATGCAATCGATCATGTTTTACCTCATTGCCGTCACGGTGATCATCGGACTGCTCAACACCTTCTTCCTGCAACCCGACATCCAGGCATTGAGCGGCAGCTTCCCCATTCCTGAGGTGGCATCATCATGGAAAAATGTCCGAATCGTTTTTCTGCTGGCCGGTTTCAGCATCCTGACCTATTGGTTTGCCTTCCAGCTTCAGAGTGAAGGTGGCACCGGCTCCGTACTGATCTATCTGGGCACCGCCTGTTTGCTGATCTCGGAAATCGCCGCCAGATACCTTTTCTACGCCTCCTATTTCAGGGTTGGCGTGTAAACAATCATAATCATCTTATCTTTGTCAATCAAAAAAAAAGGGCTTCCCTGGCAAAGGTAATGATCCCTTTGGGGTGTTCCGCCGGATAAGCTCATGGAGACAGGATACACGCAGCGGGATTAACACAGTTGAATAGATTATTAGCCTGTCTGTTTTGAATATGTAATACACTATGAACCAACGGCATGAAATCTGGTTAAAAGCGGCTGTAATTGGCAGCTTATGGGGGGCGTCGGAGATCGTACTGGGAAGTTTCCTGCACAACCTCAGAGTGCCGTTCAGCGGTAATATCCTGACAGCCATTGGCATAATCCTGATGGTTGCCGGACACCGTCTATGGCCGGAACGAGGGATCCTATTCCGTGCCGGACTTATCTGCGCTGCACTAAAAACCCTTTCACCAAGCCCGATCATCCTCGGCCCCATGTTGTCCATTTTTATGCAGGCAAGTTTAATGGAACTGACTGTTTTTGTGGGAAGAAAAAGCAATCTGAGCTATATCATCGGCGGAGGGCTGGCCGTAAGCTGGAACCTGCTGTACCGCATTCTTTCAACCATCATCCTTTATGGAAGTTCACTGATAGCACTTTACCAAAACCTCATCGACTACCTGGCGGCCCAAACGTCCATTCAGCTTCAAAGTTACTGGATACCTATCCTGGTTCTGTGGATGATTTTCTTTACCTGGGGCGGGATCGCAGGATTTGCAGGCATCATGATTTCCCGTACTGCCTCAAAAGCCGGTAACAAACTGA
>SKTQ01000152.1 GCA_007122505.1 Bacteroidales bacterium
GCGCGAACGGCTCCAGGGGAACCCCGAAGGGGTTCAATAATAATCAATCGAAAATCATCATAGAACAAAGAGAAATCTTTGCGTGCTCTGCGTCTTTGCGGTGAAAACATTTACCAAAAGCCGCTGTTGTTGTTGAACCCCTTCGGGGTTCTCTTGTTGTTGGTACGCTTTCGGTTTCCTCCGGGTTGGCACCCGGACCTAATGTTGTTTGACCCCTTCGGGGTCGGGTACTGATACACCCGGGGTTATTGGTGTTTGACCCCTTCGGGGTCGGGTACTTATACACCCGGGGTTATTGGTGTTTGACCCCCTCGGGGTCGGGTGCTGATAAAACCAGCCAAACGGAAATGCCAAAACCCCTTAGGGGTTTAATCATAATAGTGCAGGGGGAAACCCGGATGTTGGGGAATGTACCAGCAGAGGGAAAGAACCCCGAGGGGTTCAATAATATTCATTCCAAAATCATCATAGAACGCGGATGACGCGGATGCTTCGCAACGCGGACAGTCACGGATAAGCGAAAAAATCCGCGGTTATTTGCGTTCGCCGCAGGCGATCCGTTTTATCCGCGTTCCATTTTTTTGCGTCTATCCAATTTAATTGATCATCGATAATTGATTATTGGCAATTTCTTTGCGCGCTTTGCGTCTTTGCGGTGAAAAAAATACCGCAGAGGCGCTGTTTTTCCTTTTCCGGTATCAATTAAACGGCATCGGCGGCATTCTGAGCCTTCTTTCCTGTTGCCGACTCATAAGTACATAAGAAAGACTGATCTCGTGCACACCGTGTCTGACGTCGGTTGATCCGGACAATGAATAATCATAACTATAACCAAAAGTAAAATCTCCTCTCCGGAGGCCGGCAAGGAATATGATCGCGCTGGGCTCTTGCAGGTTATGCCGGTACCATGCGCCGATCATGACAGGTTCAGCACCGGCATATAGCCCGATGTTGATCCTGTTTACTCCTCCCTGTTGCTGGTAGATGATGTTTGGAGAGAAAAAGTATTCATAAGGTACGGTATGGACTCTCCGGGCTTCCGGCGGTGCGAAAAGCATTCCCGCGTGGGCGGTATATTTTCTGGGCAGTTTGTGATTACTGAACACGCTTTGGTTGGGTTCTGCCATGTGATGCATTGCTGCACCAGCATAGAACCAGTCGTTGAACACCAGAATCCCGGATCCAAAATTGGGGGCATGTGTATGTTCGTCTTCAGGTGGCGGCTGGTTAGGATCCAGAAAGTCGAGGTTTCCCCATCTGATATCCCTTCTGAAATAACCGGCCTGGGCACCGAAATTAAGGTCCCAGTTGCGGCTCAACCTGATATGCACGGCATAAATGACATCAATATGATTGTTCCATGCCATTTCGCCCTGGTTGTCACTGATCACGATCAGGCCCAGGCCTCCGCGCATTCGTGGGGCATACACATCCACCGAAGCACTAATGGTGGAAAAGTTTGAGGCATCCGGAATGGGATGGCTTCGGAAGTTGGAAGTGATCCGAAAGCCGTTTTCTGTTCCCGCATAGGCGGGATTGAGGTACATGGGAGAAGAGAAGAATTGGGAGAATATTGCGTCCTGGGCATGGCTTACCTGTGTTTGCAGGGCCATGGCGATCAGGACAGGCAATATATATAAAATGATTCTTTTCATCAGAAAAATCTTTAACTATATTATCGAACAAGCATCACCGTTCCGGTGTGTTCTTTTGTTTGATTATATTGATTTGCATAGGTAATCCGGTAAACATAGCTACCTGCCGGCAGATCACGGCCATTTTCAGTGCCATCCCAACCATGATCCGGATTATTTGGTTCAAGTACATTTTCAAACACTTTGCCTCCCCAGCGGGTAAATATGGTCAGGATATAGTTTTCAGGAATATATCCCGGTTTGAATTCAGGGCGGAATACCCTGTTGTCGGGAAGCCCGAATTCTGTGGGCATAAATGCATTGGGTATACGGATGACGACCACTTCTTCCGGATCCACCACAAAATCAGAGCTGCATTGAACCTCTTGTCCGCAGGCGTCGATAACGATCCAGGTAACCGTGATCTCTCCGCCGGCGGCATCAGGGGCCTGGGGAAACTCTGGATCGGTGATCATTTCGGTGTGGCATCCGCCCGACACCGAAACCTGGCTGAGCCAAGCACTAAACGCCATGTCAATATCATTCTGCGACTGACCCGGTTCTTCCGTATGGCTTTCAGGACATACCAGTACAACCTCGGGAGCCGGCGCAACGCTGAAAGTGGCAGTACACGACTCCTCCTGTCCGCAGCTATCTGCCACCACGTATGTAACATTGATCGTACCACCACATGCATCGGGCGGAGACAGGTCGTCAAGGCCTGATTCGGTTACTTCCTCACAGCCGCCTTCGTAGGTAAACCCTGCCAGCCAGTCAGTGAAGGCGCTGTCAATCTCTTCCTGGGTGCTGCAGGGGAGTATTTCCATATCGCCGGGACAGGATACGCTGAGTGCAGGTAAAATGGATACACTAAAGGTGGCAGAACATTCAACCGCTTGTCCGCAGTCGTCGGTGGCGGTCCATGTGATGGTGACCGCTCCGCC
>SKTQ01000337.1 GCA_007122505.1 Bacteroidales bacterium
GCCGTTTGTTCCTTACATGCCGGGCCAGAACACATAAAGACTATCCGGAGATAATATCACCGGATGGCGGATTCAAAAAAAGAAACTTTCATCATCAAAAAAATAACAATCATTATGGAAAGAAGCAGCGGAATTTTGCTACATATCACCTCCCTCCCGGGAAAATACGGCATCGGCACCATGGGCAAGCAGGCCAGGAGTTTTGTGGACTTCCTGGTGGCAGCCGGGCAGAAGCTCTGGCAAATACTGCCACTGGGGCATACCGGATACGGCGATTCTCCCTACCAGTGTTTTTCCGCTTTCGCGGGAAATCCACTCATCATCGATTTGGATAAGCTGTGCGAACAAGGACTGCTCCAGCCCGAAGAACTGCCGGAAACCGAAATCTTCCCGGATGACAAGGTTGACTATGGAAAGGTGTTCCGTTACAAATATGCCCTGCTTGGGAAAGCACATCAGCGCTTCAAGGCTTCAAAGGACAAAACCCTGAAGCAGGAGTTTGAGAGCTTCTGCATCAGCAATGCCGGATGGCTCGACGATTATGCCTTTTTTATGGCCCTGAAAATTCATCATGACGGGAAGTCCTGGACTGAATGGGACAAGCAGATAAAGCTGCGCAAGAAAGATGCCCTCGATCGCTACAGGGAGCATCTGTCCGATGAGATCAACTTTTACCGCTTTTTGCAGTTTCTCTTTTATCAGCAGTGGTTAGAGCTGAAGGCATATGCCAACAGCAACAACATCAAAGTGATCGGCGACCTTCCCCTCTATGTGGCTTTCGACAGTGCCGACGCATGGGCCAATCCCGAAATTTTTGATTTTGACAAAAACCTTAACCCGCGAACCGTTGCCGGTGTGCCGCCCGACTATTTCAGCGAAACCGGCCAGCTTTGGGGAAACCCGATTTATGACTGGAGTTACCTGGAAAACCGTGGGTTCCAGTGGTGGATCGACCGCATCAAGGGGAACTTTTTGCTTTATGACATCCTCCGCATTGACCACTTCCGGGGACTCGCCGCATACTGGTCGGTGCCCGCAGGCGAAAAAACCGCCATCAAAGGAAAATGGATCGACGCACCCGGCGAAGCAATGCTACGTGCCGTTTACGACGCCTTAGGTGAAAAACCAATCATCGCCGAAAATCTGGGCGTCATCACGCCGGACGTGGAAGAAATGCGTGAAAAATTCAACATGCCGGGCATGAAAATCCTGCAGTTCGCCTTCGACTCCGCCGAAGAAAATGAGTTCATCCCCCACTCCTACGACAAAAACAGCGTTGTTTATACCGGCACACACGACAACAACACCACCGTGGGTTGGTTCAAACACAGTCCGGAAGAAGACAAGCAGTTGATGCACGACTATTTTTGTTTAAATGAGAAAGATCCGGCGTGGTCATTCATCAGACTTGCCTGGTCAACCGTATCAGACGTGGCCATTGCACCGATGCAGGATATCCTCCGGCTTGACGAAGAAGCCCGGATGAACTTCCCGGGGAAAGCACCGGGATACTGGACATGGCGCTACCGGGAAAATCAACTGACCCCAAAACACGCGGAAGACCTCCTGAAAATCACAAAGGTGTACGGGCGGGCATAAATACCTGCATCTCACAGTAAAAAAAAACATAAAACACAGGAATAACTTCCGGAACACAGGAGTAAACATACAATTGACCAGGATCATGGAGCAGACAACGATTCTCAAAAACGCGATCGGCAAACTGGACAAGCTGAAAGAGAAAAAACATATCCTCTCGGGCTTTGACGGCTTTGTTGATGAAATCATTCACGTGGTTGACAAACGGAAAAGCCCCGGTCAATACGACCGCATTACCGACATCACGGCATTTTCTGAACGGATCGCTTCGGTAGCAGGCCTTAGCGCCAATATTGAGCTTGTGCCCGTGCAAACAAAACTGGGTGGTAACGGCCCCATCATGGCAAATGCCATCCTGGCCCAGGGACATGAGGTAACGTACATTGGCGCTATCGGTAAACACTATATCCATCCGGTGTTCCGCTCATTTGCAGACAACTGCCGGCGGGTGATCTCCCTTACCGAACCCGGACACACCGACGCACTGGAATTTTTCGACGGGAAAATCATGCTGGGAAAGATGAACAACCTGGTAGAAGTAAACATGGAAAACCTCTTCAAAAAAATCAGCGAGCAGGAACTCTCTCAATTACTCGCAGATACCCACATGGTTGCTTTTACCAATTGGACCATGCTGTCGAACCTCAATGGGATCATCAGCCACTTCGGAAAACTGATGAAGCCGCTGAAAAAACGTCCGGATGTCTTTATCGACCTGGCTGACCCCAAAAAACGAACCCCGGAAGACATCAGGGAGGTGCTGGATCTGATCTCTGCTTTGCCAACCAACACCATCCTGAGCATGAACATGAGCGAATCAACCATTATTGCCTCTGTGCTCGGCATTGTAGAAGAACACCTTGTTGAACGTGCTAAACAAATCAGGGAAAAAATGGCAATCAGCAGCATCGTGATCCATCCGGTGAAAGGTGCAGCCATTGCCCACGAAAAAGAATCGCTGTGGATAGAAGGGCCCTA
>SKTQ01000201.1 GCA_007122505.1 Bacteroidales bacterium
TCCCGGGTTCTATAAACGTGTCATAAAAGACTTTGCCGCTGACTTTTCTTTACCGGCAACTTGCCTGAATAGATTAGGTCCCGCGAGGGTTTATTACGTTTTCAGGCATCTTGTACTTTAGAAACACGCTATAGCCGCACCAGGAGGAAACACAGGATGTTTCCCTCAAGGTAATATCTGTCGAGTGGCAGTTAGCAAAAGGGTCAAAGAAAATGATGCGTCTCATTTACCTTCATTTTGGCTGCAGCATTTCCAATGACCTGATGGAATCTTCCATTACTTGTTTTTCCGGTACCGCATCGGTCAGCTTTCCATCCATGTAGTCTTCGTAGGCTCCCATGTCGAAGTATCCGTGACCACAAAGATTGAACAGAATGTTTTTCGCTGTTCCTTCTTCGCGGCAGCGGATGGCTTCATCAATCACGGTTGCAATGGCATGGGTTGCTTCCGGTGCGGGTATAATACCTTCTGTCTTGATAAAGTCCAGACCGGCAGCGAAACACCGTTCCTGATTTTGCGCAACTGCTTCAATCAGGTTGTCTTTCAGCAACTGGCTTACGAGCACACCGGCCCCGTGATAGCGCAATCCGCCGGCGTGTATCGCACTCGGCATAAAATCATGGCCCAGGGTGTACATGGGCAATAGGGGCGTCATGCCGGCGGTGTCGCCAAAGTCGTACATGAATTTCCCTTGTGTAAGTTTGGGGCATGAAGTTGGCTCTACGGCAATACAGCGGATATTCTGACCTTTTGTAAAGTTAAGATGCAGAAACGGAAATGCAATACCGGCAAAGTTACTGCCGCCACCAAACGGGGCGACCACCAGATCAGGCATATGGCCTGCCTTTTCCATTTGCAGGATTGCTTCCTGCCCGATAATGGTCTGATGCAGCAAAACGTGGTTTAATACACTCCCAAGTGCATAGTGCGCTTCAGGGTCTGAAGCAGCCCTTTCGATGGCTTCGGAAATAGCAATTCCAAGACTGCCGCTTGAGCCGGGGTCTTCTCCCAGTACCTTTTTGCCAAACTCGGTCCTGTCAGATGGGGAGGGATATACCTTGCCGCCAAAAGTGTTCATCATCACCTTGCGATATGGCTTCTGGTCGTAACTTACCCGAACCATATACACTTCGCACTCCAGGCCGAACAGTTGACATCCGTATGCCAATGCAGTGCCCCACTGGCCGGCACCTGTTTCGGTTACAATCCGTTTTACTCCGCTTATTTTATTGTAGAAAGCTTGAGCAACAGCGGTATTCGGTTTATGGGAACCTGCCGGGCTCACTCCTTCGTATTTGTAGAAGATCCTTGCCGGTGTGTCCAGGTGCTTCTCCAAAGCTCTTGCCCTGAAAAGCGGGCTTGGTCGCCATAGCGCATAAATATCCCTGACCTCTTTTGGGATCTCGATGAATCTTTCGGCCGAAACCTCTTGCAAAATAAGGTCTTTTGGGAATAAAGGTTCCAGAAGATCCGGTGTAATGGGCTCACGTGTCCCCGGGTGCAGAGGGGGAAGTGGTTTGTTTGGCATGTCTGCCATGATGTTGTAATAAAAGCGGGGCATCTCTTCGTGCGACAAATAGTATTTGTTTTCCATCATTCAATTCGTTTAAAAATTTGTTACTCAGTTTAAAAATTCAGACCGGAAAAACTGACCCTGCAACGGCTGCAACATTGTGCAGGTAGGGTTGATCAAAAATTTACGTTTCTTTCTTTCCATTATGAAGAAATAAAAGAATTGATCCGACGCGATTTTCCGGGTTGACTCAATGGATTAAAAAAACAGGATGTTCTTTTATGGAGCACAGGGCTCCCATAGGGGTATATTATTCACAGGCGGCCGCAGCGGCGCGCCACCAAGTCCAGGAGGTGGTAATAAAATGTGTATGTGGTCTTAATCCAAACATCATTATAAGTCGATAAACTACCATGCTTTTCAACAATTACAGAATTGCATGGTTTTTTTATGCATTTTGCAGATACAAATATAGATATTTTATTTTTTGAAAAACAAATTTTATTTTTTATTTCTTGAATTATTTTGATAGGAATATTTAACAGCTATCGTGCATTTCTGCCTTAGACTCTGAAAAATAAATGGTTCGGTCCTGATTAAAATTTGTTTTTTGAATAACGAGAATAGCATGGAATCCATCAATAAGGTACTTGCCAACCGCAAATGATAAACGTCATAGTACAAATCACATACAGGAACAACAACAAAAACGGCGGTCGATAATAGGCCTTGATAATGACAATAATGATTATGATGTCATTATAAATGGCAGGTAAAAAAGTGCCGGAGCAAATTTGGCTCCGGCACTGAAAACAATGTGTTATTTATTTCTGTAGGGATCAGCGTATTACCTGCAGTCGTGTTGCGGCAGTACCGGAGCCTGTTGTCAGCAAAGTGATGTATAAACCACTTCGGAGTGTGCTGATATCTTCTGTAATGGTATGAACACCTGCGGGCAGATTGCCAAGCAATGTCTGGCTGAGTCTTTCGCCTGTCAGGGAATAGATTTCTATTACTGCATCACCAGGTGCCTGCAAGGTAAACTCCAGATTCAGTAA
>SKTQ01000331.1 GCA_007122505.1 Bacteroidales bacterium
CCGCATCTTTCTTTGGCGCCTTTGAGCTTACCATGCCGGCGTCATGGTCGAATGCGCTCGACAGCAAAGCCGACAAAACCGGTGGGCTGATCGGAGTGTTTCTCATGGGGATCACCTTCGTGCTTGTATCCTTTTCGTGCACGGGCCCCATTGTGGGGACCCTTTTGGTGGAAGCCGCCGTTGACGGAAATGTGTTTGCGCCGGCCATCGGGATGCTTGGGTTCAGCCTCGCACTCGCCATTCCCTTTAGCCTCTTTGCCGTCTTTCCAACGGCTCTGAAATCATTACCCAAATCCGGCGGCTGGATGAATGCCGTCAAAGTCGTGCTTGGTTTTATCGTACTGGCATTTTCACTGAAGTTTCTCTCTGTGGCCGATGCAGTAGGACAATGGGGAATTCTTCACCGCGAAGTGTTCCTGGTGCTCTGGATCGCCATTTTCTTCCTGATGGGACTCTATCTCATCGGCAAGATCAAATTTGCCCATGACTCCGATCTGAAATATCTGTCGGTGCCACGCCTTATGCTGGCCATTGTGACCTTTGCCTTTGTCTTTTACCTGATTCCGGGACTGTGGGGAGCACCGCTCCGTGCAATCAGCTCCTTTTTACCCTCACCGGTTACTCAAGACTTTGACCTGACGCGCATGACCGTTCATGCGCCGGCCGGCGACGACACCATCTATATCGGAGAAAGTGTGCATGAAGGTCCGCATGGACTGATGGCATTCACCGATTATGACGAAGGGATGGCAGCGGCAATCAGGGCCGGCAAACCGGTGTTCCTTGATTTCACCGGGCTGGGATGTGCCAACTGCCGCAAAATGGAAGCCAATGTATGGTCTGATCCACAGGTTTTGGAAAGGTTGCGTAACGATTTTGTAAAAATCTCTCTTTTTGTTGATGATCGTACACGTTTGCCCGAAGAAGATCAGTTTGTTTCTTCTGCCCTGGGACGTGAGCGGCGCATTACAACGGTTGGACAAAAGTGGAGCACCTTCCAGGCCGAGCGTTATGGTGCCAACACTCAGCCTTATTACTTGATCCTCGACCATGCAGAAAATATGCTGGCTCCCGCTTACGGTTACGACAGCAGCATCAGCAGGTTTATTGAATTTCTGGATAAAGGTAAGTCAAACTTCCGGCCATTATAAGTCACCGGACAGTTCTTGAATGGCAAGCCAGGCCATGAGGCCCATGCCTGTTTCCAAAGCCCGTTCGTCCACATCAAAGGTGGATGTATGCAGGTTGGAGGTTATTCCATTTTCCATATTACGAACGCCAAGGCGATAAAAACAGGTGTCAAACTTCCGGGAATAGAAGGCAAAGTCTTCTGCTGTCATCGACAGTTCAAGCTCTTCCACATTTTCCGCGCCAAGATATTGGGCAGCGTGGATGCGAAATTTCTCTGCCAGCTTTTCATTGTTATGCAGATAGGGATAGCCGTCGGAAATGAAGACATCGCAATCGCCACCCATCCCCTGTGCTACAAAAACCGCTGTTTCACGAATCCGTTGGTGCGCCTTTTGGCGCCAGTGCTCATCAAAGGTGCGGAAGGTGCCTTCAATTTTTACTTCGTCAGGAATGACGTTGGTATGGCCTTCTCCGATGATCCGGCCAAAAGAAAGGACGGTGGGAATGTATGGTGCCGCATTGCGGCTTACGATCTGTTGAAGGGCCACTATGACGTGAGCGGCGATCAGCACCGGATCGACGTTTAATTCCGGTTTGGCTGCATGGCCACCCCTCCCCTTTACGGTGATATATATTTCATCGGCCGACGCCATGTAGCTTCCGCTTCTTATCCCAACCTTTCCGGCAGGCAGTCCCGGGAAAACATGCTGCCCGAATATGGCTGCCGGCCGGGGATGATCAAGGGCTCCCTCCTGAAGCATCATCCTGGCACCACCGGGATTCTTTTCTTCGGAAGGCTGGAAAATTAACTTCACCGTACCCTGCCAGTGATTGCGCAACTGCTGAAGAATCTTTGCACTTCCCAGCAAACTGGCCATGTGCACATCATGACCACAGGCATGCATCACACCGGGAGTCGCCGACTTGTACTCCACCTTGTTTTCTTCCAAAATGGGCAATGCATCCATGTCGGCACGCAAAGCAACCACCTTTGAGTCAGGATTTTTTCCTTTAATATGGCCAACAATACCGGTTCCCGCAATGCCCTCTTCATAGCTGATGCCCATTTCGTTCAAACGTGCCGCAATATACGCAGCCGTTTTGTGCTCTTGCGTCGACAACTCCGGCATTGCATGAAAATGACGCCGGAAAAAAACCACATCCTCGAAATATTCCTTTGATAACTTCTTTATTTCTGCAAGCAAATTCATGAAGTCCTGTTTTGATTCTTGATGCTAATTTACGGTTTTTTATTTATCTTTGAGGCAGACAGATAAAAACCAATACATCCTCAGTTTATATAACGAATATTTATATGGTTCAGATCAAACAGTTTACATTTAATCCTTTCCAGGTAAACACGTATATTCTTTATGATGATACCGGTGAGTGTGTGATCATAGATGCATCCTGCTATGAAAAGAATGAAAAAAAACAACTGGTCAGTTTTATTGAAGAAAATAAACTAAAACCAGTTTTGCAGTTATTTACACACTGCCACATCGATCATATGCTGGGAAGCCGTTTTGTCTCCAAAACCTACCGCTTAAAACCTCTTACCCATAAAGACAGTTTGCCTTTCCTGGAGAACAGCAAGGAGTATGGAAAAGTTTTTGGCTTTGATGTGGACAAGCCTGTGATGCCGGAAATTTTTATTGAAGAAGGCGACATGCTGGAGTTTGGCAACCAGGAGCTACGGGTAATCCATACGCCCGGACATGCTGCGGGTAGTTTGTGTTATTACCATAAAGCAGGGGGCTTTGTTATTGTTGGAGATGTTTTGTTCCAGGGAAGTATTGGTCGCACCGATCTGCCCACCGGAGACCATGACCTGCTGATCAAATCCATTTTGCAAAAACTGATGGTGCTGCCGGGCAAAACCAAAGTATATCCCGGGCATGGCCCTGTCACCACCATTGAAGAGGAAAAGTCCACAAACCCTTATCTTACCGGAGTCTACTAAATTGATACTAAAATAATATCGATTGAATCGATAATCGCTTCGCGTGCATTGCTTCGCGTGATTTGCGCTTTGCGCGTCACTAATTGTCATTTAGCGCTTCGCGCTGTCATTATCCGATGTTTGGATATTAAAAACTTTTTGTTCTCCGTGTTCTTTGGGGTGAATTATTTTTTTTCACCACAAAGTGCACAAAGAAAAGTGCACAAAGAAAAATTTGCATTACCAGAATGTAACTATTTTTCTTTTTCTGGATTGAACGCAGATGAAACGGATGCTTCGCAACGCGGCTAGTCACGGATAAGAGAAAAAATCCGCGGTTATCCGCGCTCGCCGCAGGCGATCCGTGTGATCCGCGTTCCATCATCTCCCGTCAATTGCGCTACGCGCTGTCATTATTCGGTATTACCCGGGTTTGAACTCGGGGTTATTGGTGTTTGACCCCTTCGGGGTCGGGTGCTAATAAAACCGAGCAAAAGGAAATGCCCAAAACCCCGCAGGGGTTTAATAATTGTAGCTCCGGGTGAAACCCGGAGGTTAGGGAATGCACCACCGGAGGAAGAGAACCCCGAAAGGGGTTCAATAATATTCAATCAAAAATCATCATAGAACAAAGAAAAATCTTTGCGTGCTCTGCGTCTTTGCGGTGAAAAAAACAACCACAAGCCGCTGTTGTTCATTCCAATCAGGTTGTTTGCATAACCGATTCGGCAAGGCGCACAATACGGTCCTCATCGATTTTCATCATGCAGTCGAAATGCTTCTTCGGGCATTTTTTGTATCCGATCTTTGTGCATGGCCGGCAGGACAAACCCTCCACTTCCACAATCATCGACCGTTCAGGATTTTTCGGCATATAGGGGACCATCCCAAAGGCCGGAACGGTATTGCCCCATATGGAAATCAGGTGCTTGTTGAAAGCCGCTGCGATGTGCATCAGTCCGGTATCATGACTGATCACCAGGCTGGCATCTTTTACCAGACCGGCCGACTCGTGCAGGCTATATTTCCCGCAGCCGTTGAAGGTTTTTTCGCCACAGGCATCTGCGATCATTTTACCGTTCTCGGCATCTTCCTGACCGCCTAACAATAAAACCGGTGCAGGCAACCTCCGGCAAATAGAAATGATCTTTTCATTGGGAAGGCGTTTAGTGGCATGTTTCCCGCCAATCACAAAGGCGATGAATCCCTGTTTCTGGTCACGGAGCATCGCATCTATGTTTACGGTCAAATTTTCGGGAAGGAAAAAATCCAAGCCCTCTCCGTCATTTTTCGCCCCGGCAATTTCAGCCGCTTCAAAATACCTGTCCACAATATGCCGCTCAGGTAATCTGTCAATTTTGAAACGCGTAAGCAGCCATTTTTCCAGGTTGAGTTTCAAAAAGCTGCCAGATGGTTTGCGCAGGCCGAATTTAACCATTGCACTGCGAATATTGTGATGCAAGTCAACAATATAGTCGAAATCAATTTTCCTCAGTTCACGAATCAGGGTTGAAAGCCTGCCGTCAAGCAAATGCAGGTGATCCACATAGGGGTTGTGCTCAAGGATGGGCAGGTATGCTTTCTTGGTGACAAAATGTACTTCTGTCGGTCTCCCGGCATTCTTTTTCAGACAGCGCAGCACGGGTGTACACAGCACAATGTCGCCTATGGAGCTGAAACGCACCACCAGTACTTTTATTTGCTGATCTCCTGGCATAAGTGTTTATCTGTTCTGCCATCAAAGATAAAGCAAAATAAGCCTATAAAGTATCAAAATCTGCCGTTATAGGTTGATTCTTGATAAAGTCGTACAGGGTAAGGCGCCGCATCTGGTAAAAACCTCGCCAGTAGTTTCTCAGCGCGGCAAGGTATTGTTGTTTGGCGCGGTCCTTTTGTTCAAGGGCAAGGTTTAATTCGATGATGTCTATCCTCCCGATCAAAAACCTTTGCCTGGTTACCTCATACCGTTTGTCAGCAATGAAATCGGCTCTGCGCGCAACTTCCAGCTGACTCTCCAGCATATTAAACTCCATCACACGCAGGAATATCTCCTGTTCAAAATCGATGATTGCCTGGTTTACCGTAGTTGAGACCAGCTCCCGGTTAGATTCGGCAACACGCACCCTGCCCCGCGAAACGCCCCAGTCGAGGATGGGTATCTGAATGCCGACGACAAGCTGTTGCTGGTCGAGCGGACTCCGGTATGCATCATCGAAAGCATCGGCGCTCTGGGTAAGTCCATATACGGCAAACAGATTAGCGTTGAACCGGTTTTCTGCCCTGGCTTGGTCAACCTGGCTTTCCGCTTCCAGTATCTGTCGTTCCTGTGCGAGGATATCTGCCCTGTTAGCTCTCGCCTCAGCCAGTGCAACCCCAAAATCGATATACAACTCATGCGGCTCTTCCGGCGCGATCAGTTCAAGCGCGCGTACATCATCGAAACCGAGATAGGAGCGGAACCGGAAAATCGCACCTTCATAATCAATCCTTGACTGCTCAAGCGTTGCTTCTGCATTCAGCACATTGAGCTCCATCTGGAGCAACTCGTTTTCGGCAATACGTCCCAGCTCATAACGCCCAAGGGCTATCTGGTAAAGGGTGTCGTTGCTTTCCAGATTGAATTCATTGATCTCCATATTAATCTGTGCCAGCAGGAGATCGAAAAACAGGTTTGAAGCCCTGATGGCAATGTCTTCCATTCGTTCAACATACTCCCGCTTGGATTCTTCGTACCTGACCGGCTCAATACGCCGTTCCCATTTATGACGGTTATAGGAGAATATCGGTTGCTGATAGCCGATATTAACAGGTGTTGCAAGGTACGACACCTCTGTATCATCATCCCGGATCAGGTCAATACGCTGGAGGCCGGAGCTCACAAATAACTGGCCCCCGGTAGGGCCAATGGTTTGGTTCAGCCTCAGGGTTCCGGTAGATCTGGCCAGGCTCCTGCGCACGAAAATATCAGTTCCGTCGGGCAATGTGATGGGCGAAATGGTACGATCCAGGTTGGGGATCGTGGCATCAAAACGAAGATTTGGCAAATAGCTGGCCCTGAACGTACGATACTGCCAGTAACTTCCGCGATAGCGGTGACGCGCCATGAATGCCTCAGGCGACTGCCTTTTGGCAATCTCCACCACCTCCTCCAGTGTCAGAAAACGGGGGGGGTCAGCACTCACCGGTGAAACAAAGCAACCGGACAAAATCATTATAATGATGAGCAATTTACCGTGCACAGACGTTTTCTGAACCGTCTGCAAAAGAATACGTGTATTCATATAACATTCAAAAAATTAATAAAAAATCGGGCATATCCGGATCACCCTAAAAATGGCTACAAAGGTATGCCATAATTGTATTGATTAAGAAACAGCTGTAACTGTTTTTTATTATGTACCGCTTATTTTACCTGCACATCCGTTTCTGTTTTTATTTTTTTCATTTTGATGAATACCGGGAAAAAAATAAATATCCCCGGCAGCGAAAAAGCAAGCCCCCCCATGGTGCCGGCAGCAAAAGCAAACCAAAAAGCTTCCTTCTGACCAATTACAAAAGGAATCAAACCGATTAGTGTTGAAAAAACCGTAAGCATTACCGGCATGATTTTGTATTGAAAGGCTTTCATATAAAGTCGCAGGGGTTCCCGTCCGGGATACTTGTTTTGAAAATTGTTGTAATCGTTCAGAATATAGAGCCCGGAATTAACGGCTAATCCGCTCAGCAGGATAAAGGCTGCCAGACCACCCTGATCAAAATTCAGGCCGAAAACATAAAAAGTCAAAAATAAGCCGATAAAGGATACCGGGATAAGCCCGATAATTGCCAGGGGTTGCAACAACGACTCCAACAGGATGGCACAGATAAAATAGATGATTACAATCACCAGGAGAATCAGAAAATACTGCCGGCTCTCGTCTGTTCTCCAAAGAAATTGTTGTTCGGAGGCTCTGAAGCCCAGTGGCATGATCTCGTTACCTTCATTAATAAGGGTTGCGCGCACTCTTTGTTCAAGAGCAGGTGGTCCCAAAAAGCGGTAACCAAGGAATAACCTGTATTGCTGGTTTATTTTATGGATGTTATTGCCCGACGGTCTTTTTTCCATAGAAAGGAACTCACCGGTTTTGTATGCTACATTGCCGATTGTTAAGGGAATGTTTGCCATATCCCATAAGGTATAATTCAGATGCAGGTCGGGTCGTAGCCTTACGTTTACGGGGCTGTACTGATGGTACACGGGTGGTGCCCGGCTTTCCATCACCAAGGCCGTCAGAGGCCGGTAGATATCTCCGGGGCTCAGCTCATGTAATGCCAGCCGCTCCCGGTCAAAGTCAAGGAAAAACTCCAGGCGGCCTGTTGCTGCCCAGGTTTCTCCACCCTGTATTTCTGATTCAATGATCCTTGGGTTTTCCAGTGCCCTCTGTCTCAATATCTCTGCATAGCGGTAGAGATGGTCATAGTTGTAGCCTTCCAGCATCACCCGGCTCATGCCCGCCGACGAGCTGCCCATCACATTGCTGAAACCTCTGCCAACGCCCGACACCCACCATTCCGCTCCTCCGATGGAAACAGCCTTCCTGATGATCCTGTTTTGCAGATAAAGGGGAAACGGGCCCCTGTCGTATTCCGGTTTGAACAGTATCCGGATGTTGCCGTTTTGCGGCGACAGCACCCTGGTTTCAAACTGCTCTATTTCGCTGAACTGCGACAGAAAATGTTCCATTTGCAGAATAACTTCATTGAGCTGATGAACGGTGGCCCCATCGGGCATTCGTCCCCTGACATTGATGGCTGTGCGTTCAGGGTCAGCAAAGTATGATCTTTCAAATACATATTGTGAGAAAAGGCGGAAACTCCCTCCCAGCACTTTTTCAGCGGTATTTTTCATCCTGGACTGATAAAAGCCGCTGCCGATGGTGGCGTTATACAAGCGGGCACCGGGGCCGTCATCATCGATAAAGGCCGGCAACCTGTGTACCGGCAAACCAAAGCCCAGGATAAATATGGTCAACACCAACCATCTGAAGCGACGGGCAAAAACCAGTCCACGGAAATATACCCTGCTGAACCTGAGTGTCCGGCGAATGATTTTGATATCCGCCCTTGCACTCACCATCTTTAACCGCGGAAACACAGCCGGAACAAAAAACCATGCCACCACCAGCGACAACAAAAGGTTTACAAGTACCACAGCGGCAAAATCCTGCAGTTGTGCCTGCTGAACCGGTTCCAGCAAAAAGATCACCGACAGGCACCCAACAGTGGTTAATGTGGCCGCCAGAATGGCTAAAAAGACCTTTTTGTTTTTATGGCGGCGCATGTGTTCGATCATCACAATGCCATTGTCGATAATGATACCAAAAGAAACGGTGATCCCGGCAAGGGAATAAAGATGCATTTCAATGCCCAGGAAATAATACCAGGTTACTGCCAGCAGCAGGTTTGCCGTTATGGTGGCCAGGATCAGGAAGAGGTAACCGGGCTTGCGTGTTACAAGGATCACAAACAGCATAAGAATGCTAAATGAAAAAAGCATCCGCAGCCCAACCCTGCGCAGGTCTTTGCGGATATGCTGCGTATCATCGTATGCCATGCGCACCATCCACCCTTGCGGCAGGGCTGTTTGCAGTTCATCCATCTTTTTCCGCACGGTGGAGGCAAGTCTGACCTGGTTTTCTCTGTCTCCGGCATATATTCGCATGCCAATGGTGCTTTGACCATTGAACCTGTAATATCTGACAGGATCCTGTTCCTGATATCTTATTTCAGCAATATCGGTGAGATAAATTATCCTGTGACCGGCTTTGCCAACCGGGATGTTTTGCCAGTCGGGCTTGTCGTATGGATTGGCAATCAGGGTAACAGGCAGCTTTCCTTTATGCCCCCTGTGATGCCGGCTGAGGTATTCCATGCCAAGGTAGGTGTGTCCGAAACGGCTTTGTAATGCACCCTGCAGGTCACCTATCGTGATGTTCCGGTTACGGAGCTTTTCCGTATCATATACAATGTGGTATTCCATGGGCGTGGCACCATAGGCGTTTACTCTTTCCACTCCCTGAATGTTGGACAACAGGGGAATGAAGTTTCTTTCCAGGTATTGCTCAATGACGCTGCCCGGAGCGGGGGCAACAAAAGTATAGATCAGCAGGGCGGTTTGCCTTCCAACGGCCCTTTCGGCGGAAATAACCGGGAAAGACACGCCTTCGGGCAAATCGGGAAAAATACGTCTTAACTGTGAGGCAATTTCAAAACGTGCCAGTTCAATGTCAGCAGTCTTTTTGAATTCCAATGTTATCCTGCCACTGCCATATTGGGATACGGAACTGATGTTTTCAATGTCGCGCAAAGTGCTGAGCGCTCCTTCAATTATTGAGGTCACTTCCCTTTCCATATTGATGGCCGGCGCATCGGGCCAGCTGAAGCTGATGCTGAGAGACGGCAAAGTGGCTGACGGATGCAGCCGTACACCGAGACGTGGCAGCAGGGCAGCCCCAACCAGCATCAAAGCCACAAATATGATGATTATGGAAAAGGATGACAGCCGCATTGGTTATTGTTTTTTTCTGTAGAGATAATAATAACACACGGGGATAAAATAGAGGCTTACCAGCGTACCAAGCCCCAGACCTCCAATGACAGCCAATGCCAGCGGTTTTTGCAGATCACCTCCAAGGCCGCCGATAAAGAGAAAAGGAACAAGCGCACAGATGGTTGTAATGCTGGTCATCAGAATGGGTTTCAGCCGGTACTTACCTGCAGTATGCAAGGCCCTGATCAATGGCATACCTTTGGCCCTGAGACGGTTAATGGTGTCTATTTTCAGGATGCTGTCGTTGATGATGATCCCTGTCATCACCACCATACCGATCATGGCCATGATGTTGAGGCTTACGCCGAAAATGATCAGCA
>SKTQ01000226.1 GCA_007122505.1 Bacteroidales bacterium
CGGACTGAATTACCTGTTTTAGGAGGTTTTTTGTGTAGCAGATAACAAAAAAACATCACACTTCAAATATTCACAGAAAAAATCCATACATTTGTTTGAGGCATAGCAATCGAATATATGGTCAAATAGCTATTTGGCCACCCCATTTATCCTGTTGACACAAAACTCATGATTATGGCTATCCAGAAAACAACTAACAGTCATTCAGCACCGGTGGGAAACCGCATTTCTTCGAAAATTAAAATCCGCGGAACCATTATTGTCTTGATTGCCCTCATTGCCGGTGTGTATTATACAACCGAAGCCCTTCAATTTGATTCCAATGTCACACTAACAGACATCCCTGCCTTATTGGGATTGTTGTTCCTGTTTTCCCTGTTTGTGGAAAGATGCACCGAATTTTTTCTTTCCTTATGGAGAAGTAAGGAGGCAGATAATCTCGACCGCAAAATTGAATTACTTAAACATGATCTGACCGCCAAAAAGGCTATCCCGGAAATTGACGAAGCAAAACTTGAGCAACTCAATGAGGATCTTAAAAAGGTTCAGGACGAAAGGGTGCACTACCGCTCCGAATCCAGACTTGCTGCCTTATGGACCAGTTTTACCATTGGTGTGCTGCTTGGGTTAGTTGGCGTAAGAATACTGGGTTCGATATATACCGGGGCAAGTATGTCACCTGTTCAGCAAGCGTTATTCATTCCTGCAGACATCCTGTTTACCGGTGCCATACTGGCAGGAGGATCGGAAGCGATCAACAAGATAATGAAAGTGTATAACAAATTCTTCTCTGAAAAAGCAGCACCAAAGAACAATTCTGTAACCTAAAATACGGATCTGTATCACCTGATCATTTATCCCTCTTCTTTTCAGCAGGCACTACCCTTACATGCGACCACCTGCCGGATGATTGTGTTATATCGTACAAAAGTTTGCCTGTTGCAGGGATATAATCCCTGCATTTTTTTAACATGCTCAGCCGGGACCTTCCGGCAGGAATTGATGTATACGATCCTCTTATAATGCTAAGGCAAATTCTCATGCTAATGATAACTTGTTTATAGTAAACCAATAAACGCTAATGCCGGATGCATATTTACAAAGTATATACAAGTATTAAAATATGTGAAAAAAATAATCTCTGTCCAAAAATACCGCAAGTACTTATTTCAAACGTTTGCGGAGCGCATTTCTCCTTTTTGACTGTGTGTCCGTGGGTTTGTATATAAAAAGTAAATAAAGTCCTGGCTAAAAAGCTCATTACATTTACCGCGAATTTCCTCAACAGGCTTATGTACAGATTTCACAAATTTATATTATCCCTAACCTAAAACAAACTTATATGAAGCGAATTTTTACGATGCTTTTCTTACTGGCCTTTTCGTTTACCCTGTTTGCCCAGGGTAATCGGGTTGTCACAGAAAAACAGGAAGACGGCTGGCGACTATTGGTCGATGGAAAACCTTTCATGGTAAATGGAATGAACTGGGATTATTTTCCCATAGGTACAAATTATATGTATAGCCTGTGGAATGAACCCGATGATTTTATCCAAAGGGCATTGGATTATGAAATGTCTTTGCTGCAAAACATGGGTGTAAACGCCATTCGTGTATATACCGGGATCCAGCCCAAATGGGTCCAGTATATTTATGAAAACTACGGTATTTACACCATGCTTAATCATTCATTTGGCCGGTATGGGTTATCCATAGACGGAGTGTGGGAAGCAGTAACGAAATACGATGACCCTGCCACACAAGAACTTCTCCTCTCTGAGGTCACTCAAATGGTTGAGGAATATAATGATACACCCGGGCTTTTACTTTATCTTCTGGGTAACGAAAACAACTATGGCTTATTTTGGGCCGGTGCCGAAACAGAAGACTTCCCTGAGGGCGAAGAACAAATTAGAGCTGTAGGTGAAGTTCGGGGGCGGCCTATGTATCAATTGATGAATAAGGCGTCCTTACAAATGAAGGCAGTTTCCGCTTCACATCCGGTAGCCATCTGTAATGGTGACGTGCTGTTTTTAGACATCATCGTTGAAGAGTGTCCGGATGTTGACATTTTTGGTGTGAACGTTTACCGCGGACCTTCATTTACGGATATGTTTGACCGGGTGAGAGATGAATACGGTAAACCCATCCTGCTTACCGAGTTCGGTTCGGATGCTTTTAACGCTATTACATTGGAAGAAGCACAGCGTGATCAGGCCATTATTAACGTTGCCAACTGGATGGAAATTTATGAAAATGCCGCTGGATTGGGTCTAGCAGAAAACTCCATTGGTGGTTTCACCTTCCAGTTCAGTGACGGATGGTGGAAATATGGTCAAACCGAAGATCTTGATGTCCACAACACCAATGCTTCCTGGGAGAACGGCGGTTATGCGTTTGACCACATTCCGGGCGAAAACAACATGAATGAGGAGTGGTTCGGAATATGTGCCAAAGGTCCAACCGATGTAATGGGACATTATCAGTTATTTCCACGTGCCGCATATTACGCATTGAGAGAGGCTCATAAACTTGATCCTTATGCACAAGGCACCACGGTTGAATCAATACGCAGGCATTTTTCCGGCATAAGCATTGGAGAAGCCTATCTGCAAGCAAGAGGTGACAGGGCTGCTCTGCAAGGTGAGAGAAACAGAACCATTCGTTTGAGCCGGTTTACAGCTCAACTATCTACATTTCATACAGGCGGAAGTTTAATAACAACGCCTGAGGACCCCATCCCGGGCAGAAGGTCTTTCCCACGGCAACTGGGATTTGAAGATATGCAATCATTCTTCGTTGGATTTGAAGCGCAGCCCACTTCTAACTTTAGGGCCAATATGGAATTTAATATCCTGGGCAATGTTGCCGAAAACCCCATAGATGAAATTTTTTATGAAAACCGTGGGCGGCCGGTGATTGTGGCGACCGGCGAAGGAGATATGAGTATAGAATCCAACAGGCTGCAAATTTACCAAGCCAGTTACCAGTGGGATCACCGCTGGTTCCGCATGGATGGTTTTTATCGCACTGGTCGCTATCACTGGGGCTACGAAGGTGACTTCTTTGGTTTATACCCCGAAGCCAACTACGGACCCAATATCGATATCTATAATGGTATTGCCCCCTTTGGCTTTGAGATTGAAGGCAGAAGACAGTTAAAAGATTTCAAACTGGCATTTGGCCCGCAATTGTGGTGGGGAGCCAACCCAGCATTACTTTTAAAATATGGAAGAGAGTTCCGGGGCTTGGATATTACCGCTATCTATCATGAAGACCTTGATCAATTGGGTGTAACCGAAAGTTCTTTTGCCATTCCGCAACCCAAAACCAGGCGCGTAACCATGCATGTTAACAGGGAATTTGGCAGGTTTGAAGTTGATCTCGGTGGAATCTGGGCAGGGCAACCCTTGCAGGGACGCGAATTTCAGGTATTCAGAGAGGAAGAAGATGCTCAAAATGTTTACATTGATGAGATCAAACCTGAAGACAACTGGGGTGGAAAAATCAAGCTGACCTATACCGGTGGAAGATTTAACTGGTATGCTCAATCAGCCGTCATGGGGCTGGTAGCGCAGGGTGGCGCAGATCAGACCCTAACTTTTACCGGATGGAGATTAAAAGACAGCGGCAGTGGCAACCAGGTAAACTTCCTCTCAGGTCTTACCTATATGATTGGAGACTTCCAGATTGCCCCTAACTTCTTATGGCAACGGCCGCTGGAAGGACCTATACCCAGCCATGCTCCTGCACCGGGCAGACCTAGAAATATCCTCGCTGATCCATTTGTGGTAAGAGCAAACAGGGAACAGATAGCCGGGGAGATCTTGATCACTTACGACCCCACACCAGGTACATGGATGTATGACTGGGACAGCGACAGACGAGAAGACGCAGGTTTTGCCATAAGCCTGGGCTTTGTGTACCGTCATCTTCCTACAACCATGGATGCCGCCATAGGGATATTGCCTGATGGACGCACAACATTTGCCTTCCCCGGAGCTCCTCCCGCAAGAGACCTTTGGGAAGTTCATGCCAGAGTGGTCTCCAAATTCGGCAACAATTACGGCGTAATTGCCAATATTTATGGTGGAGAAGCACAGGCAAATGGCAGCGATGACCGGGTAATCAATCGTTTTGGGACTGAATTGCGCATGCTCTACAAACATTTCATTTTCAATTCATTTGTAAGAATTAACGACTGGGGTCCCTACGACTACCATCGTGACTACAACCTCACTTATCCCCTTCAATTGATGGCAGATGTATCAATGTCGCTGGGAAGGCCTGACTGGCTGCCTGTTATGCCAAATACCCGAATTGGTCTGAGAACAAAATACCGTACACTTGACAGGTATTCTCCGCGCTATTCACCCATACAAATCATTGATGCCAGCGGAGAATTGGTTCCCGATCCCACAGCTATTGGCTTTGACAGAGGGAATGAATGGGAAATCATGACCTATATTTTGATCAACATTGGAAATTAAAAAAACTAAATAAAATGAAAGCATATACATTTTTTCGTTCCTCACTACTCATTGCTGCCGGGATGCTTATCATCCTTTTTGCAGGTTGTGAGCGCGACTTAGCTGATTTAGAAAAAGCGTCTTTCCCCACCAATCCCGAAGTATTTATCAATGGATTCAGTCCTGGATTGAACTATGCCGCTTTTGGAGGTTCTGTGCCTACGGCCTTTAGTGTGGACAACCAGGTAACTTACAGTGATCAATCTACCGCTTCCATGCGGTTTGAAGTGCCTGACGCCGGTGATCCTGCCGGATCTTTTGCCGGAGGCGTATTCTTTACAGAATCCGGACGGAATCTATCCGGGTACAATGCGCTGACATTTTGGGCAAAAGCTACCCAATCGACCACCATCGGTGAGATAGGCTTTGGAAATGATTTGGGTGAGAATAAATACGTGGTCTCCATTCAAGGTTTAAATGTGACTACAGGCTGGAGAAAATACATTATTCCTATACCTGATCCCGCCAAACTGACTGCTGAACGCGGCCTGTTCTGGTATGCTGCCGGAAACATTGATGGCAAAGGCTTTACTTTCTGGATTGACGAGGTAAAGTACGAAAAACTCGGAACCATCGGACATCCAAAGTTTGCCATTCTTAATGGAGAGAACCAGGTTGAAACATCATTTATTGGCGTTTCCACAGGAGTTGGTGGATTAATGTCCACATTCAATATGCCGACAGGAATTAACCAGGCCATCAGTATCGCACCGGCCTATTTCCAGTTTGCCTCATCAGACCCCTCCATTGCTGTGGTTGATGAAGCAGGAAATGTCAACGTAACAGGTGGACCGGGAACTGCCGAAATAACCGCCAGGGTTGGAGAAGTTGATGCCGATGGCTCTTTGACCATCCAGTCTTTGGGTGAGTTTGAACATGCACCAACACCCATCCATGATCCTGAAAATGTTATTTCCATCTTCAGCGATCATTATGAAAATGTACCGGTTGACTATTACAATGGCTACTGGGAGCCCTGGCAAACCACACAGTCAGCAGATTTTACAGTGGATGGTGACAATGTGTTGCATTACTTTGACTTCAATTTCGTAGGTATTCAGTTTGCTTCACCTACTGTAAATGCAACCGGAATGACCCATCTGCATGTGGATATCTTTCTGCCTAACCAATTAAACGCCAATGCTCAGTTTCAGATAGAACTGGTTGATTTTGGTGCAGATGTTTCAGGAGTCAATACCACCAATATTTCAGCAGACCAATCGCAACAATGGATCAGCCTTGATATTCCGTTGGATGACTTTCCGGGATTGACCAGCAGGGCTGCTCTTGCACAAATCATTTTTGTGGATGCAGGCGGTAACATCCCGAGTTTCTTCGCGGATAACATTTATTTTTACAATGAGGGTGCACCTCCACCCCCGGGGGATGAACCCAGTTCGCCGGCCCCTACTCCTACCCATCCCGCCAATAATGTATTGGCAGTATTCAGCGATGCTTATGAAATGATACCGGGTACAGATTTCTTCCCGGACTGGGGACAACAAACCGTTGTATCCATCATTCAGATTGACGGAGTCAATACTTTGAAATATTCGGGCTTAAACTACCAGGGAATCCAACTGGGATCCAATCAGAATGTTACTGACATGGAATACCTGCACGTAGATTTCTGGACAGCCAATTCGACCGAGCTTAACATATTCATGATCAGCCCGGGACCAGTGGAAACATCTTTTTCACTGACTGTTCCCACCACCGGCTGGTCGAGCATTGACATCCCCCTGTCATCTTTTGCGCCTGTTGACCTCGGAGATGTTATACAACTCATGTTTACCGGCAATGGCGATATTTTCATTGATAATATCTATTTCCACAAAAACTAATTACGACAGGTTTATTTGTCATACCCAAAAAAACAAAACAGATGAAAACAACATATAAATTTAATAAGAGTCACATTGCTTATTTCATTATGCCGGTTTTGCTTGTCTTTTTCGGTTGTGAGCGTGATGATTTCCAGAAACTGGATGAGCGCAACTGGCAGTTGGTTTGGAGCGATGAATTTGAAGGTGAGGCAGGAGAACTGCCGGATCCGTCGAAATGGACATTTGACCTGGGAACCGGAGAAGATGGCTGGGGTAACCAGGAATTACAGAGATATACCAATAATCCGGAAAATGTATCGCTGGATGGAGAAGGAAATTTGGTGATCACGGCAATCCGTGACGGAAATAGTTTCACTTCAGCCAGGATCAAAACACAAGGTCTTTTTGCACAGCAATATGGCCGTTTTGAAGCAAGGTTGAAAACCCCTTTCGGTCCCGGTTTGTGGCCTGCATTCTGGCTGCTGGGCGACAATGTTGATACGGTGGGATGGCCTCAATGCGGCGAGATTGATATTATGGAACTCCGGGGGCAGCAACCGCACATTATCCATGGCTCTGTCCATGGCCCAGGTTATTCGGGCGGAAACCCGGTCAGCGGAAGCTATACGCTGATCAATGGCCGGTTTGATATGGACTACCACGTGTTTGCCATTGAATGGGATGAGGACAGGATTGACTTTTTTGTAAATGATTTTCTCTATCAACGCATTGAGCCGGAAGATGTACCCGGTGAATGGGTGTTTGACCATCCTTTTTTCATTATTCTTAATGTGGCAGTTGGCGGTAGTTTTGTAGGCTTCCCAATTGACCAAACCCCGTTCCCGCAGAGAATGATAGTGGATTATGTAAGGGTTTACACTGCGGTGGATTAATGGTTAAAGATAGACAGTCGACAATTGATGATCAGTCTTCGATTGTCGATTGTCTATATTTAAAATCAATAACTACAAATTTCTCAATATCAACACATAACAAACTTCAAACACATGAAACGGACTTTTCAATCTCTGATTTCTCTATTTGCATTGATGTGGCTTTTTTCGTGCGCCCCAGGGCTGGACCCTGTGGTGGACAAAACGGCGGCCGACATACTCGGAAACCCGGGTTACCAGGCAATTTCCTATGGCGGATACCGCGAAATAACCAGGGATATTCAGCCAACCATCCCACAGCTGAAAGAAGACATGAAAATATTGTCGGCAATGGGCGTAAAATTACTGAGGACCTACAATGTGCACTATGATGAGGCCGCAAACCTGCTGGAAGCAATCAGGCGACTGAGAAATGATGATCCGGAGTTTGAGATGTATGTGATGCTGGGTGCTTGGATAGACTGCAAAAATGCCTGGACAGATCTTCCCGATCGAATTCGCGACCAGGATAGTGAACGCAATGCCATTGAAATTGCCCGTGCAGTAGAACTGACTCAGCAATATCCCGAAATCGTAAAAATCATTGCAGTAGGCAATGAGGCCATGGTACATTGGGCCACTGAATACTATGTTGAGCCGGCCATCATACTCGGATGGGTCAATCATTTGCAAGACCTGAAACAACGCGGCGAACTGCCGGAAACATTGTGGATCACCAGTTCAGATAATTTTGCATCCTGGGGTGGTGGCGGCACAGAGTACCATAATGATGATCTGAACGCGTTGATTGAAGCGGTAGATTTCATTTCCATGCATACCTATCCCATGCATGATACGCATTACAACCCGGACTTCTGGGGTGTGCCGGAAGAAGAATACCACCTTTCCGATATCGAAAAGATACATTCGGCCATGATCAGGGCCAGGGATTACGCCATTTCGCAGTATGAAAGTGTGGTTGCCTATATGCACAGCCTTGATATTGATAAGCCCGTCCATATTGGCGAAACCGGCTGGGCGACCATTTCCAATGAATACTATGGAGATGACGGTGCAAGGGCAATCAACGAATATAAATCGGCTCTCTATTACTGGCATATCAGGGAGTGGACCGACAGAGAAGGCATTTCATGCTTCTATTTTGAGGCCTTTGACGAGAAATGGAAAGATGCCGGCAATCCGCTGGGCTCAGAAAACCATTTTGGGCTGATCAACTTACAGGCACAAGCCAAGTATCCCATTTGGGACCTAGTGGATAACGGAACTTTCGACGGGCTTACCCGTGACGGAATGCCTATCACCAAGACATTTAACGGTGATAAGGAAGCCATGATGAAAACCGTGAAAGTGCCACCGACACGGCAAGAAATCCTGGAAATGCACAGATAACCGATCCCCCTGAAGCAAGGAAAATGAAAAGTCGAATCCGCTTAATTTTCGCATTGATAATCATCATTGTAATGAATAGTTGCAAAGAAATAAGCACATTGGAAGCGGAGATTTTTGAGACTTCAGAGAGTGGTAATAAGCTTTCGAGAATTACTGACTTTCATGAGGTGGAGGATTTTGTGGAAATAACCATTATTCCTGATGAAAAATTCCAGATCATAACCGGAATTGGGGGTTCATTTACCGAAGCGTCGGCACACTTGCTTAATCAACTAAGCCGGGAGAACCGCAACAAAATCCTGGAAGCCTATTTTGGCGATTCAGGCGCACGATATTCTCTGACCCGCACCCACATGAATTCCTGCGATTTTTCGCTTGGCAATTATTCATATGCGCCTGTTGAGGGGGATATTCATCTGGAGCACTTTTCCATAAAACGTAGCATGGATGACATCATCCCAGTGATCAAAGATGCCATGGCCATTTCCAACGATGGATTCAAAATCATATCATCACCGTGGACGGCCCCGCCTTGGATGAAGGATAACAATGACTGGCGCGGCGGCCGATTGCTGCCTGAATACTATGATACATGGGCATTGTTTTTCTCAAAATATATTGATGCATATCGCGAACAAGGCATTGAAATCTGGGCCTTTACTGTTGAAAACGAACCCTTGGGCAACGATTACAACTGGGAAAGCATGCATTTCACACCAAATGAGATGAATGACTTTGTTAAAAATCACCTTGGCCCCCGATTAAGATCCGATGGTCATGATACAAAAATATTCGGTTATGACCAGAACCGCGATGAAGAACTCATTGAGTGGGTGGATGCTATGTATGATGATGAGGAAGCTGCCAAATATTACGATGGTACAGCGGTGCACTGGTATGGAAGCACTTTTTATTATTTCCCCGATGCACTGCAATACGCACATCAAAAAGCACCTGACAAGCATTTGATCCAAACGGAGGCATGCATTGATGACGAAGTTCCAAGGTGGCAAGATGATGCCTGGTACTGGTCTAAAGAAGCCACCGACTGGGGGTATCACTGGGCACCCGCTGAAAGAAGACATTTGCATCCAACATATGTGCCCGTGTTCAGGTACGCCAACGATATTATCGGCTGCTTTAACAATTGGGTTGACGGATGGGTAGACTGGAACATGGTGCTTGACAGGCAGGGTGGCCCCAACTGGGCGGAAAACTGGTGCATTGCCCCGGTAATTGTCGATCCCGATAAAGATGAAGTGTATTTTACACCTCTGTATTACATCA